>NZ_JBMDIS010000120.1:0-15677 GCF_057808775.1 Pseudomonas sp. FG86
GGTCACCGCGCTCAACGTACCGTTGGCGACGCTCAGGTCGGCATTGGTGAAGCCGGTGACCGCTTCGCTGAACGTGATGGTGACCAGGGAAGTACCGCCGATGTTCAGCGCAGGGTTGGCTATTACCACGCTTGCGGTCGGGCGCACGGTGTCGATGGTGTAGTTATTGGACGTGGTAGTACCGGTGCCCACGTTGGTCGAGGTGTCGGTGTAGAGCGTGTTGTCCAGGGTAATGACGTTGGTGCCGCTGGTGACGCCAGCCGTCGGCGTGAAGGTGGCGGTCCAGTGGATATTATCGCTGGTGGTCAGGCTGCTCAGGGTGCCGTTGGAGGCTGTCATGTCGGCCAGGCTGAATCCGGTCACCGCTTCGCTGAAGGTGATGTTCACCACGGAGGAACCACCGAGGTTCAGCCCGGGGCTGGCCACGGCGACTGTCGCCGTCGGCCGTACCGTATCGACGGCGTAGTTATTGGAGGTGGAGGTACCGCTGCCCGCCAGACCATTCGACACGCCGGTGACACCGGTATTGTCCAGCACAATATGGTTGCTCGCGCTGGTCACGCTCGCATCTGGGGTGAACGTCGCCGTCCAGGTGAGGCCGCCATCATTGGAGATGACGCTGCTCAAGGTGCCGTTGGAGACCGTCAGGTCGGCGTTGGTGAAACCGGTGACGGCCAGGTTGAAGGTAATGGTCACCTGCGAAGTGCTGCCAATGTGCTGGGCCGCGTTCGCCACTACGATGGTCGCGGACGGCGTCGGTGCGTAGGCGGTGTTCACTGTACCGCCGTCGTTGAAGATATTGTTCACGGCAGCCACGGAGGCACCCGTGCTGCCTCCACCCAACGCCGGGCCACCGGAACCGCTGCCACCGACGTTGCCGCTCATGGCCGCAAAGTTGGCGGCCGTCATCAACAGCGTGCCTTTGTTCCAGATCGCACCAACGCCTTTGCCCGCCGCGCCGCCCGAGTCTGCTGACCCCCCCAGGCCACCGCCACCACCGCCACCTCCGCCGGCCGCGATGTTATTGGAGATCACCGAAGTGCCGACGACCGTCAGGGTGCCGGAGCTGGCGTTGTAGATACCGCCACTGGCCGAAGCCCCTGCCCGGCCAGGCTTGTCCCACCCGGAACCGCCACCGCCGCCGCCAATGGAAATAGTGCCGTTGTTTGCGGTGCCGCCGGCACCGCCATTGCTGTAGTTGGCTGCGCCCACGCCACCCGCGCCGCCGGTGCTGCTGCCACCACGGCCGCCCATATAGTTCGGGTTGTAGCCGCCACCATTGCCACCGGTGTTGGCGCTACCGGACGTCCCACCATAAACGCCGGTACCGAAGCCCGAAGTGCCGCCATGGCCGCCGGCCTGGCCGCCAAGAGCACCACCGCCGCCGCCCCCACCACCCACCGCGCCGCCAACGTAGGGCGCGGTGACCCCTCCGCCCCCGCCACCGCCCGAGGCCGCGTTGCTGGTCACCCTGACATTGTTCAAGGTCAGGTTGCCGAGGTTGACAATACCGCCGCCCATTGCCGCCGTGCCGTCGACGCCCGCCGCTGCGCCATTCCCCGCCGCCAGGCCTTGGGTGATGACCAAGCCATCCAGCGTCGCAGTCACACCGCTGCCCACCATCAGCACCTGGGTCTTGTACTGCCCGTTGAGGGTCACATCCGCCACACCGTCGTGGTTCAGATCACCGGCGATGGTGACGTTTTTGCTGATGATCAATTGCGAGTTCAGGTTAACCGTCATCGTGGTACTGAACGTGACGGTATCGCCGGACACCGAACTGCTCAGAGCCTGGCGTAATGAGCCGACGCCACTGTCACCGTTGTTGACCACCGTGATCGTGGCCAACCCGTACTGGTACGCCGACATCGCCTGGTACGACAACGCGGTATGGCTCTCGATGGAGCCGGTGGCGATTTCCAACGTCCAATCGCCACCCTCGCCGGTGCGGTTGCTGGACGCGGCAATATCACGGCCGGTCAATTGCGCCAGGGAGTCGACGAAGTTGAGCCCTTTGCTGTCCCCTGCCGTGTTGCACGCGTAGATCAGAATGTCGCCGCCCACATTCATGTCCTGGCCGATCTGCGCCAGCACTTCGCTGCGGGCCGCGATGTTGTCGGCCGACAAATAGGTGCTGCCCAGCCACAAATCGCCGGTGTTGCCGTGGGCGAGGATCTGCACCGAGCTCACGCCCTGGTGGCTGCCCAGATAATCGGCAATCTGCTGCAAACCGTCTTTGCTGGCGTCCAGCTGCACCACCTCGGTGCCGGGGGCGACGCCCTTGAGCAAGTTGGCGGAGTCTTTGACCCGGGCGTCGACGAACACTACGGTCTGCCCCGGAACGGCAACCGGCGCCGGTGTGGCCGGCGCGTCGGTTTGCCCATGGGTGTCTTTGCTGGCGGTGGCGTGCTCGGTCGTCGGCGCCTTGGCGGCCGCGTCGGCAGTGGCATGGCTGTCCGCCTGGGCGGCATCGGCCACAGTGGCGGCCACCGCGCCGTCAAACAACATGCGCGGTTCCAGGAACATGATCATCGGCGTCGCCAGGGGGTTGGCGCCTATTGTTGTCTGCCGTGCCTTACCTTTGCTCCACCACATGCTGCTCACCCGTTTGTCGAATGCTGATACCCGCAATGAAAAAAACCGCGATCAGCCGATCGCGGCATCGGCTTTGGTGCGAATTACATTGGCGGCGCTCAGGCTGCCATCCCGCCAGAAATCCATATGCGCAAACTGCTCGAAGAGGTCCGGCGGCAGGATCGTACGCCGAGGCTGCAAAGCGACCTTGGGCTTGACCCGATGCAACCCGCTGACGCCCAGAGCCTCGTCGAAGTCCGGCGCGTCATAGCTGAGGTTGTCGAAGTCATGCTCGAACCACGGCTGCTCAATAAATTCGTAGACCAGCCGCATCACGCGCTCGGGCGCCTGGGATAGCAGGTCGTAGTCGACGATCAACATGGACCCGGCGTTTTCACCGTAGTACGCCTCTTTGAGGGCCGACCAGGCATAGCCCACGAGGCGATTGCGCTGGCCCAGGGTTTCGACACGGCTGTATACGGTGTTGCGCTCGATGTCGTCGTTGAACAGCTTGGTGTTCTCGAACGGATTGGCGCGATAGAGGCGTTCCAGGCTGTCCATGATCCACGCCACGTTGCGCACACAGGCAATGACCTTGGCCTGGGGAAACAGGTCATGCAGGGCGGGCATGCGCGCGCACCACTGGCGGTTGGTGTCGAACACCACCGGGGTGGAGGGTTTGTCGCCGTAATAAGCATCGAACAAGCCGCGCAACAGGCGGCGGCGGGTGTCCGGATCAATGACCGAGCCAAACTCGCTGCCGGCGCTGCACTGCGCCAGCACACCATTGAACAACGACCCTATGGGACTGCTCATGCCGGCGCGAAAGCGTGGGTTCTGCAACAGGATTGCAGAGAGCAAGGTCGAGCCGGAACGCGGCAGACCGGAGATAAAGTGATACTGCAATCCTTTCACCACTTTGTAGGACAAATCCATTTATGGTGGAAGCGTAGTAGAGGATTGCAGGGTCAACTAGTGTTCATTTGCCACTATTTCGGCATTTTCTCAATGCCAATTCGCAATTAGCGACAGCCCTCCGGCTGCGAAGGCTCTGGCCCGCGGCAAAGCACGAACAGGCGTGCCCTGGCTCCACCGCCATCCTGGCGCAAAAGTTCGCGCCAATCGGTGGGAATCGGCGCGAAATCGTCCGGCAAATCAGTGCTGCTGATCAGCCAGACGCGGCGCGTATCCGCCGGTAAAGCCGACAGACTATCGAGGTAGATACGCCCGCCGTCCTGGTCCACCAGCGTACCGAAGCCATACGCGTTAGGCCGGGTCGACGTGCCATCCGGTTTGGGCGGGGTATAGAGCTGCAATTGGGCGTCAGTCTGGTCGTAATACACGTAGCTCAAGTACCACAGCATGTCGCTAAGGACGATGCGGTCGCCTTCCTGATAGTTACGGTTGACGAACTCCACCGGCACGTTGAAATTATCGCGGTCGTCCACGGTTGCATTGCTCTTCAGCCCCAGCAGCTCCACGCTGATAAACAGCACCAGGAACGCGGCGCCCCAGCGTGACAGGCGTTTGGGCAGGCGGTCGATGGCCAGGGCCACCATGATCGGCAAGCCAAGGGCATACGCCGTGAGGTAGCGCTCGATGAACACCGGGGAAATAAACGATACCGCATACACCAGCAACAGCGGCAGCAGGAAGAATAGCGCCAGCAGGCCGGCCGGCCGATGGGCTTCGCGATCACGCCAGGCGGTCACCCCCACGACGGCGATCAGTAGCAGCGGGAACGACCAGAACAATGGTGCCCAGAAACCGATGCCCTCGTCCTGGAGCATGAACTGCCAGATCATCGACGGGACGGAGATCAGCGTGACCGGGTCTTCCCAGCCGATATCCCCCCCGGTCTTGAGCTGTTCGACGTGCTGCACCAGGTCCACCAGGTTGGGCAACCAGGGCAAGTACAGCCCCACAATCAGGACATTGGCGCACCACCACGCTGGGCGCAGGAGCAACCGTCGGCCAGGTGCCTGGGACGAGTACAACAACCCCAGGTAGGCCCAATGCACCATTACACACAAGGCCATGAAGTAATGGGTATAGAAACCGGCCGCCATCAGCAGCACATAGGCCGCCAGGTAGCGCGTGCGCTCGGGGCGGCGTACCCAATACACCAGCGCCAGCGTCGCAGCCAGCAGCCACACGGCCAGCAGCGAGTACATACGCACTTCCTGGCTGTATCGCACGGCAGTGGGGTACAGCGCCAGCAGCACACCCGCCAGCACGGCGGCACGATAGGTGGACAGTAGCCGCGTCAGCCAGATACCCAGGCCCACCGCGACCACGCCGGGAATCGCGCTCATGCCGCGAATCGACCAGATGCCGTCGCCAAACAGGCCGATCCAGCCGCGCAGCATGAAAAAATACAACGGGGGGTGCACATCATGGGCCGCGTGGAACCACAGGTCGCCTACCGCGTATTCGCTGAGCAGCAGGCTCGAACCTTCGTCACCCCAGATCGCCGCCGCTGTCAGGCCATAAAAGCGTACGGCCATGGCCAGCGCCAGAATCGGCACCCACCATAGCCGGCTGAGCCAACCGGCACCCGCCCAGGCAGCCGAGAGGCGACTGACTGCGGGAAAAACCCCAACTTTGTCGTCTTGTTCTACCACGGACCGTCGCACCTCAATTCCTCTGAAACTGCCTCTTTTCAAGGCAAACCCTGCGCATGCGCAAACAAGCGCCACTCTAGGACAAAAGCCTCGGTTTCGCTTGCTGTTTTGCACCCGCCAGGCGTTGTGTTACCGGCTGGGGGTCACCTGACCATCCTGCCTGCCCACACTCTTCGGGATGTTGCGCAAAGGCCCGGCGCACACGGGGTTTCAACGGTTTATGCGGCTTACCGCTACGCGGCTGGCGTCCTCCTGACGCTTGTCAGAACCCACTTTCTCGTACCCCCAGCGCTGCCGCCCGTCGCCAGGCCACGCCCAGTACCGACTCACTGCGCCCTTGCAGCATCACCACTCCGCGCAGCGGTTGATGGGGGGTAGGGATCGTTTCAACGCTTTTCAGTCGCGCACCGTATTGAGCCTGTACCGGCTCCGGTCGCTGATTTTCGTCGCGGCGCACGGCAATTGGCCCATGGTGATCGGAGGTCAGTGCCTCCTGGTCCAGATAGGCCACGCCGTTGGCGTCGATGTCGGTCAATACCACCGGGATGGCCACGTGCATCGGGTCATCGGCGATAAACCGTCCAGTGGAACCCGGCGCCACCCGCCACAGTTCGGCCTCGGCCAGGTAACCGCGCAGGCGTGCGCCCTCTTCCACCACCTGGGCCAGTGAGTCCTTGGGCGACAGCCAACGGCCCACGCTCAATTGCGGCAGCACATCGCGCACCCTGCCGGCATGGGGCGCGCGCAACAGCAGGCGTTCGCGCTGGGCGGCCAGCCCACGGTATTCGGCCAGGGCCTGGGACAGACGCTGATCGTTGATCCCGGCATCCGCAGCCGTTTCACTGCGCCCGGCCTGGCGGCGCATCTGCAGCTGCAAAATCTCCACTTCACGGCGCACGATGCTTTGCCGCGCGTCCAAATCCGGTGACTCCAGTTCGTACAAGACCTGGCCCTGGGTGACGGTTTGCCCATCCGCCACCCGCAACTGCTTGACCCGCGCGGCCACCGGCGCGTGCAACGCGCTGGCGCGCCCGGCTTCGAGCATGGCCGGCAGCTCGACGGCGCTGCGCCACGGCACCACCAGCGCCAGCCCGATCAACACCAACCCCAGGCTGCTCAACAGCACACGCGGCGCATGGGCCTGGCTGCGACGACTCCACCATTCGCGCCATTCCTTGAAGATCGGCAGGAAGATGAACCAGACCAACTCCACCAGCATCAGGAAGATCCCGAGCAGTTTGAAGAACAGGTGATACACCGCCAGGGCAATCCCCAGAAACAGCGCCGCCCGCCACAGCCACGCCAGGTAGCCCCACGCCAACAAGCGTCGTTGCATCGTCGGCGACCACGGCTCCGGCGCCGACTCGCCATACCCGAACAACAGTTCACGCAGGCGCCAACGGCACAGGGCAAAGGCGCGGCCTTGCAGGTTATCCACCCCCCATAAATCGCTGATCAAGAAGTAGCCATCAAAACGCATGAACGGGTTGAGGTTGATCGCCAACGTCGTCAGCCACGTGGCACTGGCCAACATGAACGCCGCGGTGCGCGCCGGGCCATCCGGCAGCAGCGCCCAGGCAAGCAAGGCGATACAAGCCAACAGCAACTCGGCCATCACCCCGCCGGCACCGATCATCAACCGCGCACGGCGATCATTGACCCGCCAGGCGTCGCTCACATCGGTGTAGAACATCGGCAACAGCACCATGAACGCCACACCCATGCTCTGAACCCGACAGCCAGCGCGTTTGGCCATATAGGCATGGCCGAACTCATGGCACAACTTGGCGAAGCACAACACCACACCAAACGCCAAGGCGCCGCCGAGGCTGAACAAGTGCGGGAACGTCGCCAGAAAGCGCTGCCAGTCGCGCGCGACCAAAAACACGCCCATGCCCAGAACTGCCGGCAGGCCGTACCGCAGCAAGCCCGGACCGAAGCGCGCCAGCCAGGGCCATGTCCGGTTGAGAAAAGCGTCCGGACGCCACAGCGGAATGCGGAAAAACAGGTACTGATGCAGCAACACCTGCCACAGGCTCTGCTTTTGTGCGGCCGCTTTATAGAGGTAACTGGCGCGCTGCTGCGGATCAAGGCCGGTGATCAGGTCATGGGCGCGCAAAAAGCTCAGCAGCTCCTCCACTTCGCTGATGCCCAGGGGCAAACCCGGTTCACGGTTGGCGGCTTGCAGGACTTTCTCTGGATCGCCCAGGGACCAGTGGCGCAGCAAACGAATGGCGGTGGCGCCGAGTTTGAAATAGCGCCCGCGCACCGGGTCGGCCAGGGTCCAGCGTGGCGAACCGTCCAGCGCCGCGCCGGCACTGGACAGTTGCAGGTCTTCGCGCAGTGTGGGCAGGTTCATCAGAGGCCGACGCTCTGGCGCAGGCCCGCCAACGGCCGACGCAGCAGGTACAGGGCCAGCGGCGCGCGGTCGCCATACAGCTTCGCCGTACCGCGCAGGCCGATACGCGGTGGCGCGCCATCGAATTGTGCATCGAGGCGATAGGCCAATTGCCCGCCCGGCGTGGGCTGCGCTTCATAGGCGGCACGTTGCAGGGTGGCGAGATGGCGTTGCAGTGGGTCACTGTCGAGGAACAGCGCTACCTGGGCATTGGGCGCCAAGGCAATGGCATCGCCCACCGCCAGCTCAATGCGCAATTCCGCCTGGGCAGGGTTGGCAATCTGCAACAAGCGCTCGCCGGTCTGCACCGGTTTGCCGGTCCAGCGGTCAGCATCAGCGAATACAGCGATACCGTCGCGCTCGGCACGCACTTCGCTGCGTTTGAGCAGTTCACGCGCATAGTCGCGTTCGGCACGTTTTTGCTCGACGCGGGCCGCCAGCAGGTCGATCTTCGAACTGGATTCGGCATCGGCAAAGGCGCGCTGGGAATTGGCCTTGAGCTCCGCTTCAGCGACACCCAGAGCACGCGCCGCCACATCGGCCTGCGCCGTCAGCGTGGTGCTTTCGAAGCGCAGCAACAGGTCGCCGGTTTTTACCGACTGATTGGGCTTGACCAAAAACTCGGCGATGACGCCATCCAGCGGCGCCGCCACCACTTGCCCGGCCTGCGGCACCACTTCGGCGGGCGCCAGCACCGATTGGCGCACCGGGATCAACAGCATCAGCAACAACGCCACCAGCACCGCTATCCAGCGTTTACGGG
Source organism: Pseudomonas sp. FG86 (assembly GCF_057808775.1). Classification (NCBI taxonomy): domain Bacteria; kingdom Pseudomonadati; phylum Pseudomonadota; class Gammaproteobacteria; order Pseudomonadales; family Pseudomonadaceae; genus Pseudomonas; species Pseudomonas sp. FG86. Next base: position 8,360 of record NZ_JBMDIS010000120.1, read on the forward strand.
TCAGGCGCAGGCGCCACGGCTGGCGTGGCTGCAACGCGTGCCAGGCATGGCTGCAGGTGTCGCCAAAATGCGCCAGCAGCACTTGTTCGGCCGGGCTCCACGGGGTATCCCGCGCCAGCCACAGGCCGCCGAACACCCGGCCCTGGGGATCCATCAACGGCAGCCAGAACACGTGCCCGGCGGACAGGCTCTGCCAATCGGCTTGCACCGCGCCACTTAATTGCTCAGCCAGGACCACCCGCGCAGTCTGGCTCAACGCCAGTTTGTGCAACTGCGCCACCGCCTGCTCGACAAACGCCACGAACGGCGCATTCGAATCGACGCTGCTCACCGCCGTCACCGCCCTCACTTTGCCGGCGATCAACAGCGCGGTGTGGCGATAGCCGAACAGGGGCTGGCTGTCGTTGACCAGGCTGTAGGCCAGTTGCTCGATAGTACGCGCGGCACGGGTCTGGCGTTCAAGGTCGAGAAACTGCGCAAATACGCGCTCAGCGTGGCCCGGCATCGGTGCGTTCATTGCAATTGCGCAAAATGGGCCGTGCCACTCATGCCCGCCAGCAGCCCGCTGGCATTGGGTAAGGTGGCGACCAGCAGCAGCGTCTGGCTCCCCTCATCGATGCGCGCGCCGAGGCGTTTGACCGTGGCGGTGAACGCCTGGCCGGTTTCATCGGGGGTGAAATTGAACGTCTGGCCCGGCTTGAGTTTGCCCATCCAGCGCGACGGCACCAGCAGGTGAATTTCCAGGCTGTGGTTGTCGACTATTTCCAGCAACGGCGCCCCCGCCGAGACGCTTTCATAGCGTTGGACCTTGCGCTGCACCACTTGGCCGTCATACGGCGCCAGCACGCTGCAGCGCTTGACCTGCACTTGGTAAACCTGGGATTGGGCCTGGGTTTCAGTGAGCTTGGCTTCGGCGCGGGCCACTTCAAAACGCCCGACGGAGTTGAGCGCCGCCAGTTGTTTGTTGTGGGCCAGTTCTTCACTGGCCCCCCGGCTGGCAGCCTGGGCGGCGTTCAATTGGGCCTGGTAGGCCGAGCAATCGAAACGCGCCAGGGTGTCGCCCTTCTTGAACGACTCGCCTTCGCTGAAAGGCAGTTCAACAATGCGCCCCGACAATTCGCTGGCCAGCACCGCCTGGTCGCGAGCGCGCAGCACACCGCGGGCGTCACTGGAGGCGCTGGTCGACGCCGCAAGCGGATGGTCCAACAACGGATCGTCCGCCATGACCATCGGCGCAACGCCCATCAGGCAGATAAAACTCAACGTCCCTCTTCGTAACCGCTCCATACGATCCTCCCTGACCATGATTGCAGTCTATGTCAGCATGGTTAAATTGCCACCGCCCCAATCGGATAAGTCAGTAATTTGTGTAGGGCTTCACCGATGCTTTTGTCGGATCACGCTATGATTGCCACCCCCAAGGATTCAGGATCAAGGACACGTCATGCGCATCGGTTTTCTGTCACCCCTGGCACTGGCTCTGCTGGCCGGTATTTCCCTACAGGCCCAGGCCAGCTCCGACGATTCGTGCTACCCCGACTGGCGGGTCTCGCGTGACAGCCTGGACCCGTGCAACAACCTGCCGTTCCTCAGCCCAGGCAATGACAGCCGGGCCAACCTGCGCCTGCTGCTGGCTGACAAAAAGGCCGCGCCGTTGGCGCCCAAGGCGCTGAGCGAAGATGACCTGTCCCAGGGTTTCGGCCCGGTGCCGTTTCCGGTGTATCGCCTGGCCGCTGCCTCCAGCGCAGAGACAGAACCCGACTCGGACGATTCGCCTACCGCCGAGCTCGACACCCTGCTGACTTCCCTGGGGGTCAAGCGCGAGGAGTATAAAACCGCCGGCGAAGCGTTCCTCAGTGGCGAGGGCAGCCGCTGCCGCAGCAACGACGATGACAGCGCCACGGCGTTCATCCGCCAAGTGGTCAAGGCCGACATACCGGCGACCGAGCGCGCGCTGCTGGCCAAAGCGCGACTGCAACTGCTCACCACCTGCACCTGGGATGGCCCGGTGATCGCCGAGCCGCAGCAGATCCAGTCCGCCGACGGCCAACTGTTTCGCACCTACCTGCAAGCCGCCGCTGATTTTTACAGCGGCCGCTTCGCCGAGGCCGCGCAAGGCTTTGCTGGCGTCGGCAGTACCCAATCGCCGTGGTTGAAGGAAGCCGCGCTGTACATGACCGCCCGCACAGCGCTCAACCAGGCCCAGGCCGACACCTATGACGAAGACGGCGTGCCGCACCTGGACCGTGTGGATAAGCCCGCACTGGCCACGGCCGAACAGGGCTTCAACGCCTACCTGAAGACTTATCCACAGGGCGAATACGCGGCCTCGGCCCATGGCCTGCTGCGCCGGGTGTACTGGCTGGCCGACGACAACACCAAGCTCGCCGACGCGTTCGCCTGGGCACTGATGGCCACCGACGAGCAGCGCAATGTGTCTGAGGATGAGCTGGTAGAAGAAGCTGACCTCAAGCTGTTGATGGTCAACAGCGATACCGTCAAGACCCCGATGATCCAGCTCGTCAGCGACCTGATGGTGATGCGCGGCGGCAACCAGCCAGCCATCAGCCGCACAGACCTCGAGAAGCAAAAGACCGCGTTCGCCAGCGAGCCAGAACTCTATGAATACTTGCTGGCAGTGTGCGCGCTGTACATCGAGCATCAACCGGACGCCGCCTTGAAACAGTTGCCGCAGAGCGTACCGTCGAACCTGAACTACTTCGCCTTCAGCCAGCAGACCCTGCGCGCCCTGGCCCTGGAAGCCAAGCAAGACTGGAAAGGCGCCGAGGCCTTGTGGCTGCAACTGTTGCCACTGGCAAAACTGCCGCTGCAACGCGACCAGCTGGAGTTGGCACTGGCCATGAACTACGAGCGCAGCGGCCAGTTGGCCAAGGTGTTCGCCAGCGATTCGCCGATCAGTGCCAGGCAGGTGCGCTACATCCTGCTGCGCAACGTCGCCGGGCCTGAACTGCTGCGCCAGCAGATCGCCCAGGCCAGCGATCCGCTGGAACGCCAGACCGCGCAATTCGTGCTGCTCTACAAAGACCTGCTGCACGGCCAGTTCGCCACGTTCGCCGAGGACCTCAAGCAGTTGCCCGCCCAGGCCCCCGAGGACAAGCTGGGCACCAGCCTGGGTTATGTCTACAGCGCCAGCCAGACGCTTAAGCTGTTCCAGTGGAACGGCGACAAGGCCGAATCCGGCTACGCCTGCCCGAGCATCGCGCAAACCGCAGCGACCTTGCAGACCGACGCGAAGAACCCCCAGGCCCTGAACTGCTTCGGCGAATTCATCCTGCGCAACGGCCTGGACGGCATGCCTCTGGAGCAGGCCCGCGCGGCCGGCAGCCTGGGCAGCACCGCCTCAGACTTCAAGGGTGAAACCTTCTCGCGGCTCGACGGTTACAAGCAGGTCATCGGCAACGCCAAGGCGCCCAAAAACGAGAAGGCCTACGCGCTGTTCCGCGCCATCAACTGCTACGCGCCGGCCGGCTACAACAGCTGCGGCGGCCAGGACGTCGAACCCGCCGTGCGCAAAGCCTGGTTCCGCCAGCTGAAAAGTGGTTTCGCCGACACCCAGTGGGGCAAATCGCTGCAGTACTACTGGTGAAACACCTGTGGCTGGGCCTGCTGTTGCTGGCAAGCCCGGCATTCGGCGCCGTCGATGCCCGTGACTATGACGCCTTCTGGCTGTGGAGCGGCGTCACGCCACAGCCGGTACTCAAGCAGGCCAAGACCCTGTACATCCTCCAGGGCCAGATCAACTCCACCCGCCGCGCGCCCCAGCGCGGTGTGCAACTGATCGCCCAAGGCATCAGCGTACCGCGCCTCACCCGCGGCGAAGTCTGGGTGGTCTACCGCGCCCACACCCTGCACTGGCCCGAACAGATCTACACCCAGCTGCTCGGCCAGGTACAACGTTGGCGCGACGCAGGCAACCCCGTGGTCGGCATCCAGATCGACTTCGACGCCCGCACCCAATACCTGCACGAATACGCCGACTTCCTGCGCGACCTGCGCCAACGCCTGCCCTTTGAGCTGCGCCTGAGCATCACCGGCCTGATGGACTGGAGCAGCAACGCCGACCCCGCCGCCATCGCCCAACTCAAGGGCGTGGTGGATGAAGTGGTGGTGCAGACGTACCAGGGACGCCAGAGCATCCCGGATTACGCGGCGTATTTGCCACGGATGAACCGGATGGGGCTGCCGTTCAAGATCGGTTTGATCCAGGGTGGGGAGTGGGAGGCGCCTGGGTATTTGCAGGGGAGTGAATGGTTTCGGGGGTATGTGGTGTTTTTGCAAAACCGTTGACAGGGGTGTCAACCCAAGTCACTGGAGCACTGCGAGACCTAGGTCTTGTCGGTGAGGTTTTGCACGTCCATTGCCAGTTTCACGCCCTGGAGCTTGAGCGGTGAGGCGCCCAGATCGTAGCTCAGGCTGGCGTCATAGACGCTGTAAGGAAGCACGCTGAAGGCACCTTCGTAGTAGCCGCCCATGGCTTTTTACTATTCCTTACTGGCAGCCCAGAGCATCGACAACGTCGCACTCAACGTGGGGGAATATATCTTCAAGATTGTCTATGTATATAGTCGTGCAGGATATTTGTATGTCTGGTATTTCGGACGAATTAGAAACGACTACTCCTCCGCTTCTCACTGCTCCTCCTGGGTTTTCGCCATCATAATCACTATAAAGACTATAAATATAGGTACCGATAGAAAACTTAATTCTTTTGTAATCGGTCTGATAGCGAACGAAGTGATTCGACTTGAACGATTTAAAGTCGAAGTTTGAAGTAGGGAAAACAAGCTCTTTGTTTACTTCTCGGCCAAAGCGATATTGAATTCCGGTCAGTTGTTCACCTACATAATTTGGACACAGCGCTAAATTTTTTCCGCCGCGCACTTGACACTGAAATATGGCTTTCTCATTATCGCAAATATTTTCTTGAGCGGCCAAAGTTAAGCCAGCCCAGAGCATTGCAAAAAAAAAGGTTGCACCCTTGAAAGTGAACTCAAATGGATTTGAATGCATTATAGTTTTTCCTCATTTTTTCGTCATACCCCTCTTGGGCAGGACCGTTATATCTAAGTGCAAACGTTAACCAGTCTTTTTGAATGATTGCCGAAGAAAGGATGGCATCGGACTTTATAAAGTTCACAAATGCCTTTAAATGATTTTTCTCAGAGCGATTAAGTTCCCGCACGAAATCCTCAACTGAAGCGTAGCCAGCGCTTGAATAATTTTTCCCCATAATTTGAAATCTCCCCCATGATGCCGACTTTAGTGCTGCACTTGGACTCAGCCGGTAGGCTCGGACCATTTTTTCGTATTGTGCCGAATAGGCTCCATAGCCGCCTCTTGTACGAGATGATATATCCGGATCTGATGCGTCAAATCGACCGCCTGTCAATTGATGAAAATAGTGTCGTTCAAATAATATAGTTGTAACTTTGTCATCGCCGTCTCTTGCAAAGTAACTACCTGAAGAGCCCGTCTCTGTAAGTGCGACCGCTTTGACTGCTTCAACCTCACACCCGAGCGTGGTCGCCGCCGCGACATAATCAACATCTTCAATTACCGAATCATCATATAAATCCAAGAAACCAAGCTCTATTTTAACTCCACTTATAAATAGTTCTGGATGCTGCTTTACTCTACTGAATCTGCTCGCTAACCCCACAGGGTGCAAGTGATACACCTGCCCATCCACCGGCAATCCAACTCCCTCCGCCACCTCATTCCACCAACTGATCTCCCTGATCCGTTCCTTCTCCGCCACCCAGTTCAAAAGTGGAGTCGAGCCGCTATGCCCCAGTACATCGTCCAGCGCGTCCCACTTATGGGGTTCGTGGCGCCACTCGCTTTCGTAGTGGATGATCAGTTGCGACAGCGACTGCGCGTGTGCCGGTAAAGCAATCGCTGCCTGTAACTCTTCAGCCGTCACCACTCCATCACGGTCTCGATCGATGATGTCGTACAGGCGATTCTTCATCGGTCCTTTATCCGACATGTCGGCCCACTGGCCGTGGCGTTTGAGTTGCTCCTCACTAAAACGACCAGCCGCTCGAAAAAAGGAAGCCAGCGAATTAAAACCAGATAACTTTTATCTCAGTCATTCAAAGCCAGCCTAAGATTTACTGCGCAGTGGAAACTTCAGGCCATCAATATCTGCGTGCACTCCACACACACCTAAACCGAGAGCCGTCGGATCCACTCCTTTCGAAGAGATTTCGAGTGAGTCATCATTTTTCTGCAAAAACACAGGTCCAAACTGTGTGTTGTGAATAAGCTTTCCATCCTTAGGGATCATATAAAAAACAAAGGAGCAGATACTTTGATTTGCCTGTGTGCTGTGCAACTTGACCAAATACCCCAAATGCTTTTTTTCTATTTTTAGATCATCGACAAATTGTTCGGAGCAATCGACGCTGTCGTTGGGTGTTGTGCACAACTCACTTTTCTTTAAATAGTACCCAGCCCAGGAGACGTCCGATGATATTTTTTCGGCAAAAAAAACCTCTTGAGTCGTTGCTTTTAAGTCTTCGCCCATTTGTCCAGCAGCAAGCAAAGAAGCATATGACATTGAAATAGCAAGGCAGGCAGTGGCTTTCAAATTAATCACCTTCCCTGAGATACCTGGCTCTATTCCTACCCCGCTCATACTGAGCCAGCTCCGGTGTTTCTTGAATGTACATCGCCAGTGCTTCTCTGCTGTTTTGACGAATATAGGGGATCTGACGATTCCAAATACTACCTTGCTGATAAGTTAAGTCCACTGCAATATCTCGCACGCGGTCATCTAGCTGCTCCCATGGTATTCCACCCGACATTGCACTTGAATTATATTGTTGTCGGGTAGCAGCCTCATAACGAGGATAAACAACAACTTCAAATAGGATTCGTTGAGCTCGTAATGAAATTGCTCCATATGCATCACGATTCGTGCTTACAAAATCGCGGGCTGCATTCCCGAACAGCCCCGCCCCACGAGAGAAGTTCTCAGCGGAAGGTATATCGACTCCTGCTTCAATTAGGTCTGCTCGTACTGCATTCTGTGTCCGGTGTCGAATATCGTAGCCTCTCCCCAACGTCACTCCGGAAGCTCCACCTGGCCAATGTAAGCGCCGGCTAAAGTAAGGGCTGTTAGGAATGTCATTCCCTTCTGCGTCGAAAGTGACTTGACCCCGCAGAACAGCAAGATCATTACCCTGCTGTTGAGTGATGTTCAGATTCCCCAGCAGGCAAATGGGATGCAAGTGATAAACCTGCCCATCCACCGGCAATCCAACTCCCTCCGCCACTTCATTCCACCAACTGA
>NZ_JBMDIS010000121.1:0-15410 GCF_057808775.1 Pseudomonas sp. FG86
ACCGTGTCGCTGAAGGCGGTGCTGACCGTCTGCAAGAACGCGGCCTGGTCGAAGGTGGTGCAGATCGCCTGAATGGCAACCGTGTCGCTGAAGGCGGTGCTGATCGTCTGCAAGCACGTGGCCTGGCCGAAGGCGGTGCGGATCGCCTGCACAGCAACAACGCCTGACCCCGCGCTGTTCGCGGGGCACCCCAAACCGGCCTGATCAGCCGGTTTTTTTTCGTCTGCATTAAACCAAGTCGCGGTCCACCCACAACACCGCCTTACCTATCTGTTGCCGCGCCTCGATGCGCGCATGCACCTGCTTTACCGTCTCCAGGCTGTAATGTCCCTCGATCTCTACCGTCAGCGATCCTTCCAACATCGCCGCAAAAACCGCATTGGCTCGCCGTTGCACGGTCGCGCCATCGGCCATGTGGTCAGCCAAGCGCGGCCGCGTCAAAAACAGTGAACCGGCCTCCCCCAGTTCAATCGGGTCCAAGTCCGTCAGCGAGCCCGAGACATTGCCGTAATTGACGATCAAGCCTCGTGTACGGCAAGCACGCAAACTGTCACGCAAGGTGGTTTTGCCCAGTGAGTCGAACACCACATCCACGCCCTGCCCCGCCGTAGCCTCGCGCACGCGTTCGGCGAATCGCCCTTCGTCATACGTCCAGGCCTGGTGGGCACCGCGTTGCAGGGCAATCGCGCATTTTTCAGCGCTGCTACCGGTTGCGAATACCGTCGCGCCCAACCGCCGCGCCATCTGCACCAATAATTGGCCAATGCTGCCGGACGCCGCATGCACCAGGCAGGTACTGCCGGCGTGCAAGCGCGCCACATCGTCAATCAGGTAATGGGCGGTGCAGCCCTGGAACATCGCGGCTGCCGCCTGATCGAAGGTGATTGCGCTGGGAATCTGCGCGATTTTGTCCGCCGGCACCGCGGCGTATTCAGCATAAGCCCCCCAGGCGATACACCAGGCGACCCGATCACCGACGTGCAAATGACTGACGCCGGCGCCTACGTCCACGACCACCCCGGCGCCTTCCATGCCCAAGGTGCAAGGCAGACGCACCGGGTACGTCGTCGATTGGGCGTACTTGCCCTGGCGCGTGTGGACATCCATGAAATTGATCCCGGCACAGGCCACCTTGACCAGCACATGGCCTGGCGTGACCTGGGGTATGGGAGCGTCATGGCGCAGCAGGGCAACCTCGGGTCCGCCATAGGTTTGCAGGGTGATGGCTTTCATCGGGGAACAACTCCGTTTGCACTGGGAAGCGGCCATGGTAAAAGGACCTTCTCAGTAGGAAAATTCCCCAAACTCTCCCAACCCCTGTGCGGAAATAACCCGATGTTCGATTGGCAGGACCTGTATTACTTCACCGTCTTGGCCCGCACCCAATCGCTGTCGGCGGCCGCCCGCGAGTTGCAGGTGGAACACGCTACCGTCGGGCGCCGGGTCGACGCCCTGGAAACAGCCCTCGGGGTGAAACTGGTCGACCGCCTGCCCCGCAGCCGACCACTCACTGCCCAGGGCCGGGCATTGGCTGAACTGGCGGCGGGCATGGGCGGGATGGCCACCGAAGTCATGCGCTTGTCACGGGTAGCGTCCATCGAACTGGCCGGCACGGTACGGGTCAGTTGCCCGCCGTCCATTGCCAACCATTGCATCGCGCCCCACGTGGCGCGCTTGCGAGCCCAGTACCCACAGCTGAACCTGGTGCTGATGCCCTCCACCCAACTGGCCGCGCTGGATAAGGGCGAAGCCGATATCGCCCTGCGCACCGTACGCCCCGACGAGGACGCGCTGGTGCGCCGCAAGGTCGGTGTGGTGCGCTTCGGGTTGTATGCCGCGCCAGTGTTCAAGCAACTGCCCGCCGCCCACTGGACGTTCATCGCCTACGACAGCAGCCGCGACCACCTGCCCCAGCAAGCGTGGATGCACCAACTGCGCGGCCAGCGCCCGATCGTGTTTGCCGCCAGCGAGTTGATCACCCAGCAAATGGCGGCCCGGTCCCAGGTGGGCGCGGTGGTATTGCCGACGCTGGTGGGTGATCACGACCCGCAACTGGCGCGGTTGCCCACCGCCAGCGACGGGCCGGTGCGCGATATCTGGCTGACGGTGTACCCGGATATGCGGCGCTCACCGTCGGTGAAAGTGGTGATGGAATTTTTGGTCGATTGCATTGAAGGCGAGCCGCAGCTGCGCCGTTGATTCAGCCCAGGGTGCTGAGGAATTTCTTGCGATACGCCACCGGCAGCATCCCCACCCGCTGCTGGAACAGGCGGCGGAACGAGTTACTGTCTTCATAACCCACCGCGTAGGTGATGCTTTCAAGGGTCATGCGCGTGGATTCAAGCATCTGCTTGGCGCGCTCCAGACGCAGGGTTTGCACATAGGCAATGGGCGTATAGCCGGTCGCCTCCTTGAACCGTCGCTTGAAATTGCGCACGCCAAAACCAAAGCGCCGGGCCACATCGTCGATCACCAGCGCCTGGGCAAAGTGTTGCTCCAACCAGTGCTGCACCCGCAGGATCTCACCGTCGCCATGGCTCTTGGGCAATGACCACAGGGCGTACACCGACTGGTCGGTGCGCACGTTGTCGATCAGCAGGTATCTGCTGCACGTATGCGCCAGCTGCGGTGAGCCGAAGCGGCGAATCAGGTGCAGCATCAAGTCCATCGCCGCTGTGGCCCCGCCGCAGGTGATCACGCGGTTTTCTTCACAGAGTATCTGCGCGTCATCCAGGACCACATCCGTATAACGCCGCCGAAAAAAATCGGCGAACGCCCAGTGAGTGGTGGCGCGCAAGCCTTCCAACATGCCCGTCTCGGCCAACAGAAAGGCGGCGGTGCACATAGAAGCCAGCACCGCGCCCTGTGCATGCTGTTCGCGCAACCAGGGGCCGTAGGCGGCAAATGCCGGCAGGGCGTCTTTGAGGGTGAAGAGGAACCCGGGGATCAGGATCAAGTCGGTCTGCCGGATCTGCGCGATGGCACGTTCCACCTGCAAACACTGCCCGCCCCAGGCGGCCACCGCATGGCCATCGAGGGACGCCACCACGATCTCGAACGGCGGGCTGTCGGCAAACAGGTTGGCGGCGCTGAGGATCTCCAGAGCCAGGGTGGCGCTGGCGGCGGAGCATTGGTGGGCCAGGAGCAAGGTCATGTGCATGAGGGAACCTGTTTGCGCTTTTCGCATGTAATAAGTCATTTGCGCACCTACCTTAGCCGATTCCGCACCTTTACAGTGCTGCCACTGATCAACTGTGTGGCCTCACTTATGAATCTCTGGTTTCGATTGCTGTGCATGCTCGCCCGCCGCCCCTGGCGCAAACCGGCCCATGGCTTGGGCACGACGGTGGTGCGCATGCGTGTCTGGCCGCTGGACCTGGATATCAACCGGCATGTCACCAATGGCCGGTACTTCTCCCTGGCGGACGTTGCACGGATGGATTTTGTGTTACGCACCGGCGCGTTTCGCGTGGCCCTGCGCAACAAGGCGCTGCCGATCGTGGGCGATACCTGGGGCAAGTTTCGTCGCGAGTTGAAGCTGTTCGACGTGTTCGAGGTGCACACCCGCATGCTCGGCTGGGACCACAAGTGGAGCCTGATGGAGCATCGCTTTATCAGCAACGGCCGCGTGGTCGGCGTCGTGATAATGCGCGGGCTGTTCCGCTCCGCCAAGGGCACCCTGCCCCCAGCGGACTTCGTGCGCGAACTGGGCCTGGCCGAAGAATCCCCGCCCCTGCCGCAGTGGCTGAGTGACTGGGCGCACAGTTGCGATGACATGAGTGTGCAGTTGCGCGGGGAAGAGCAGGTTTGAAAGCGCTTGATCGGCGAGTGGCGCAAACCGGGTACCGTGCACAGGCTTCATCCCGTGTCGTGATGTGAGCGCCTTGCCTACCAGCTGTCTCCCAGCCCCAGCAGCCCGAGTATCTGTCGCCGCAGGTCCACCAGATAAGGATCATCACGGTGCCGAGGATAAGGCCGTTCGATGGTCAACTGCGCTTGTATTTTCGCCGGGCGGTCACTGAACACGATCACACGGTTGGCCAGCAACAGGGCTTCTTCCACATCGTGGGTCACCAGCAACGCGGTGTAGCCCTGGCGCTGCCACAGGTCGATCAGCTCCTTCTGCAGGCTGATGCGGGTCAGGGAATCGAGTTTGCCCAACGGCTCATCGAGGATCAGCAAGCGCGGCTGATTGACCAACGCGCGGGCCAGCGCCACCCGCTGGGCCATGCCGCCCGACAACTGTCGGGGGTAGGCGCGGGCAAATTGGCTGAGGCCGACCTTGTCCAGGGCTTCGTCGACCTTGGCCCCATGACTCTTGAGCAGGCCTTGGGCTTCCAGGCCGAGCGCGACGTTGTCCCACACTCGGCGCCAGGGGTAGAGCGTCGGGTCCTGGAACACCACCACGCGGCTTGGGTTCGGGCCGGTGATAGGCTCGCCATCGGCCAACAGTCGGCCTGAATCGGCGGGTTCCAGCCCGGCCACCAGGCGCAGCAAGGTGGATTTGCCACAGCCGGAAGGCCCGAGCAACGCGACAAATTCGCCCGGTGCCACGTCCAGCGAGACGCGCTCCAGCACCGGCAGGTGCTCACCCTCCAAGGCAAAGCCATGGCTCAGGTGTTCGATGCGCAGCGCCAATCCCACGCTGGCGTTTACCGGCTTTGCCAGGGCTACCATCTCATTGCTCCTTTCTGCCAGGCCAACAAGCGATCACGCACCAGGAAAAGCCCGGTAATCAACCCCGAACAGGCCAGCGCCATGATCAATAACGCTGCGTACATATTCGCGTAGGCGGCCCAGCCCTGGGCCCACTGCAGGTACCAGCCGATGCCGGATTTCACCCCCATCATTTCCGCCACCACCAACGTCGAAAAAGAAGCGCCAAGGCCCATGAACAAGCCGACGAATACGTGGGGCAATGCGGCCGGAATCGCCACCTTGAAGATCAAGAAGCCCGGCTTGGCGCCAAGGGTACGGGCGACGTCGTAATAAGCCTTATCGACACTGGCCACCCCGGACCAGGTCAGCACCGTGACGGGAAACCAGGTGGCCAGGGCGATCAAAAATACGCTGGCGCTCCAACTGCTGGGGAACAGGAAAAAACACAGCGGCAACAACGCCGTCGAGGGCACCGGGCCGAGGATGCGCAGCACCGGGTGCAGCCAGTAGCCGATACGCGCCGACCAACCGATGGCGACGCCTGCGACAAACCCGGTGGCTGCACCGAGGGCCACGCCGGAACCGAGCAGCAACGCCGAATGCAGCAGGCTGTCGGCCAAGCGTGCGTAGTCTTCCAGATACACCGCAAGCAAGGCTTGAGGCGGTGCGAAGAACGGCACCGGCAACAAGGCCAGTTTGGCCGTGAGCAACTCCCAGATGCCCAACAGCAGCGGCAAGGCAATCAACCAGGCACCAGCCTTGCGCAAGCGCCGGCCGAGTGTTGCCACCTTGCGCCCGACCACGCTCAACACCACGAACAACGTCGCAATGACCACACAAAGATTGGCCAAACCCTGGGTCATCGGCCAATGGCGCGTTGCATTGGGCCAGTAGCTGATCAACAGCGCCACGGCCAGCCAGGCCACGACCACGGCTACTCCCTGCCACCACACCTTGACGACCAGGGACGGGCTGAGGGTTGTCGCATCAACTGAAGACATCGGCGGTAATCTCCTTGGCGAACGCCACCGGGTCGGTGCCCTTGCTGATCACTTCGACGGTTTTCAGGTCGGTGACGTAGGTGGTGATTTCCTGGGTCAGCGCGGCGCCCACCGCATGGTGGCCGTGGGTGTGGTCGTGGAGGATCGCCTGCACTTCTTCGGCGGAGGTGTTCAGCGCATAGGCCTGGAACCCCTTGGCGACGGCCTCCGGGTGCTGCACGGAATAGTCATGGGCTTCGAGGATCGCCTGGGTCAGGGCTGCGACCACACGCTTGTCTTCGCGCACCAGCTTGCCGGTGACACCCACCACGCAGCAACTAAGGTTGGCGTATTCCTCCACCAGGTTGGTGGACAGTTCCCGCGCCACGCCGGATTTGATCAGGCGGTACATGAACGGGTCGCTGCCACTCACCGCCTGTACTTCGCCACGTTCCAGGGCGGTGCCAAGCAAGTCGGCCGGGTACAGGCGCCATTCCACATCGCGCACGGGGTCGACGCCGTGTTTTTTCAGCAGGATCGAGAAGAAGTTGCGGTCCGGGCTGGCCATGTCGGTGACGCCGATGGCCTTGCCCTTGAGGTCTTCGAGCTTGCTCACGCCGCCGCTCGCCGCACTGAGCAAACGCAGGCAACCGCCATGGGTACCGGCCGTGAGTTTCACGTCAAAGCCCTGCTCCAGCGCTTTGAGCCAACGCAGCGCCATGCCCACGCCCGCATCCGCCTTGCCCGTGGCGATGGCCTCCAGCAGCACCTCAGTGGAGTTGCCGAAGTTGACCAGCTCCACGTCCAGGTTGTGCTGGCTGAAGAAGCCCTGGCCGTGGGCAATCACCACTGGCGCCAGGCACACGGCGTTGAGGTTGACCGCCAGTTTCAATTTGCGTGGCGCGTCGAGGCGGATGAACTCACCGGTGCCGGCGGGCTCCCTGGGGGTGTTGTGGCCGGCGTGTTCATCGGCGGCAAAACCCAGGCGGGGCAGCGACAGGCTGGCCAGGGTGATACCGGCCATGCTCAGTAGACGGCGCCGGGTCAGGTGATTCACAGAAACCATGCAAAATATCCCTATTAAATGGATGAACGTGTTCGTGCGGCGAGTGGCTGCCCGCTCGCCACAGGTACGGTTTTCTCCCTTGACTGAACGGCATTAGGGCTCGCCCGCATTGGGCAAACGCTCACTGCAACAAGACGGGGTTGGCGGCGCGTGGCCATGACGGCCTTCGCTTTATAAAATGCGAATTCGAGTATATTAACCATCACAAATTATGAAAGGATCGTATGATTCTATGGTTATGTCCGATTCGTCGGATGGCGCAAAAAGTGCCCTAAGCTCAGATCCAAAAATTATTTATCGAATGATTTTTAGAACTTTATGCTTGGCGCAATTTCGTTGAACATCGAGCGCGCCATGTCCATACGTCGTCCCCTCGCCGCTGTATTAGGGTTACTCGCTTTTGCCGTCGCCGTAAGCGCCGAGGCCCAGGAAACCCTGCGCATCGGTTACCAGAAATCCTCGACTTTGATCACCCTGCTGAAAACCCAAGGCACCCTGAAAAAGGCCCTCAAAGCCGAGCATATCGATGTGTCCTGGCACGAGTTCCCCAGTGGCCTGCCGTTGTTGGAAGCACTGAATGTCGGCAACGTGGACATCAGCGCCGACGTGGCCGACACCGTGCCGATCTTCGCCCAGGCGGCCCAGGCCAAGCTCACCTACTTCGCTCAGGAAGCGCCCTCGCCCAACGCCCAGGCGATCGTGGTGCACAAGGATTCGCCGATCCAGCAATTGGCGGACTTGAAAGGCAAGAAGGTCGCGGTCACCAAAGCCGCCGGCACGCACTACCTGTTGATTGCCGCGCTGGCCAAGGCCGACCTGGCGTTCTCGGACATCGAACCGGCCTACCTCTCGCCGGCCGATGGTCGCGCGGCGTTCGAGAACAACAAGGTGGATGCCTGGGTGACCTGGGAACCCTTCCTCACCAGCGTGCAGCGCCAGTTACCGACGCGCACCCTGGCCGATGGCGCAGGCCTGGCCAGCTACAAGCGTTACTACCTGACCGGCACGCCGTACGCCAAGGCCCATCCCGACGTGTTGAAAGTGGTGTATGAACAGTTGGAAAAAGCCGGCCAATGGATAAAGACCCACCCCCAGGACGCAGCAAAAGTGCTTGGGCCGTTGTGGGGCAACCTGGATGTGGCCACGGTGGAAGCGGCGAACGCGCACCGCAGTTATCAGGTGCAGCCGGTGACGGTGGATCAGTTGGGTGAGCAGCAGAAGATTGCCGATGCGTTCTTCAAGGCGGGGTTATTACCCAAGGCCGTGGATGCCACGGATGTGCAGACCTGGCGCCCTTGAGGCTTGCACAGGCCAAATGTGGGAGGGGCGGTGCGACGATTCGACTTGCCCCCGATGGCTGTGGGTCAGTGACAGATGAGCTGACTGATACACCGCCATCGGGGGCAAGCCCCCTCCCACACTTTTGATCCCTATACACCCCGTCAAATCGCGGCTGTGGCTCAAGGCAGTGGATGCCAAGTCAGAGGAGTATGCGGGCCAGGGCGTTTTTCCACTCGGTGTAACGCCCTGCCATCGCCGGGTCATCCTGCGGTTCAAACCGCTCGCGCTGGCGCTCCAATGCACCCAGCGCCTCATCACTCGCCCAAATCCCCAGCGCCCTCCCCGCCAGGTGCGCTGCGCCCAGCGCCGAGACTTCCGGCGACAGGCTGCGCACCACCGGCCGTTGCAACAGGTTGGCCAGGAACTGCATCAGCCAACGGTTGCGCGTGGCGCCGCCATCCACCCACAGTTCCTTGAGCGGGCTGCCGATGTCTTGCTGCATGGCCTCGAACACATCGCGAATCTGATAGCCGATCGATTCCAGCGACGCGCGCAGGATATGCGCGCCGGACGTGGCTTCGGTCAACCCGCAGATCAGCCCACGGGCGTCGGCCTTCCAGTGCGGTGCGCCGAGGCCGGAGAGCGCCGGCACAAAATACACGCCGCCGTTATCCGGCAGTTGCGCGGCCTGTTCGGTCAAGGCGTCCAGGGACTCCCCGGCCACCAACCGCGAAGCCCACTGCACGGCGGCGCCGGTATGGACGATATTGCCTTCCATGCCGAAGGTGGGCTGGCTGCCGTCGTGCCAAGCCAAGGTGGTCGACAGGCCATGGGTGGAGGCAATCGGGCCGCTCATGGGCGTCATCAAGGACGAACCGGTGCCGAGGGTGGCCTTGACCAGCCCCGGCGCAAAACCGCCCTGCCCGTACAGCGCCGCATGGGAGTCGCCGATCATCGACATCACCGGGATACCGGCGGGCAAGCTGCCCACGGCGACCGTTTCGGCGAAGAAACCGGCGCTCGGCTGGATCGGTGCCAAGGCCGCGGCCGGAATGGCGAACAGCTGCAAAAGCTCAGGATCCCAGGCACAGGTGTGCAGGTTGAACAGTTGGGTACGCGCGGCGTTGGAATAGTCGGTGGCGAACACCTGGCCGCCGCTGAGTTTCCACAACAGCCAGCTGTCGACCGTGCCCAGGCAGATCTGCCCGGCAGCGGCGCGGGCGTGGCCATCCTCAAGGTGATCGAGAATCCAGCGAAATTTGCCCGCCGAGAACATCGGGTCCAATGCCAGCCCGGTCTTCTCCAGGATCAGTGCTTCATGGCCCTGCGCATGCAGCTGGGTGCACAACGCGGTGGAGCGTCGGCATTGCCAACTGATGCAAGGCGACAGCGGCTCGCCGCTACGACGATCCCACGCCACCACCGACTCACGCTGGTTGCTGATCGCCAGCGCAGTGATCGGACGATCCACCTGGGCCAGGCATTCTTCAATCGCCGCCAACGTGTTTTGCCAGATCAACAGGGGGTCCTGTTCGGAAAACCCGGCCTGGGGATGGCTGATGCTCAGTGGCCGCGAACCGCGCGCAATCACCTGGCCAAGTTCATTGACCAGCACCGCCTTGGCGTTGCTGGTGCCTTCATCCAGCGCCAGGATCAGCGGAGTGTTGTTGTTCATGGGATTCACCGCAACCGAGTGGCAGCCGCCACGATCCCAGCCGCATCAATGTTATGCAAGGCGCGCGTCGGTTCGCGGGCGCCGGCGGCGGCGTATTCACCATCGCCAATGCCCAGGCGGATCAAGGGAATACCCAATGCAGCTTCGGCCAGCACTTCGGCGACCAGGCTGCCGACGCCGCCGTTGATATTGTGTTCTTCCACACTGATCACCGCACGCGTGCCGCGCAAGACGCTGAGCAGTACATCGCGCTGCAAGGGCCGGATCGACGACAGGTTGATCACCTGCGCCTGGATGCCCTGTTCCGCCAGCAACGCGGCCGCATCCACCGCTTCATGCACCACCGACCCCAAGGCCACGATGCTCACATCCGCGCCTTGGCGCAGGATATCCACCTGCCCAGGCACGAATTGGTAGTCGCCCTCGTGCACATCCGGCAGGGCCTTACCATCGAGCCGGATATACACCGGGCCGTGATAGCGCAGCGCGTAATCGACGATCTGACGGCATTCACGCGCATCCGCCGGGGCGAAAATCTGCACATTGCCAAAGCCGCGCATCACCGAGATATCGTCGAGGCTGTGGTGGGTGCTGGCCAGCGGGCCGTAACTGGTGCCGGCATTGAGGCCGAACATCTTGACGTTGGCCTGGTTGTAGCAGACGTCGACCTTGATCTGCTCATTGGCGCGGGAAATCAGGAATGGCGCCGCATTGCAGGTGGCGGCGATCTTGCCGCCCAGGGCCAGGCCCGCAGCGACGCTGACCAGGGACTGTTCGGCAATGCCGACGTTAATCAGACGCTCGGGAAAGCGCTGGGCAAACGGGCCGATCTTGGCCGTAGAGGTGGAGTCACTGACCACCGGCACCACGTCCAGCCCGGCATCGACGGCGGCGATAAACGCGTCCACCATGACGCTCGCCAAATGTTCACTCGCCATGGTTCAACTCCTCCAGTGCCGCGTTGATTTCATCACCCTTGGGCACGCGGTGGTGCCATTCGGGACGGGCTTCGATAAACGACACGCCCTTGCCTTTGATGGTGTGGGCGATCAGTACCTGGGGCGCGCCGGTCTTGGTCTGCATGGTTTCCAGGGCCTCGATCAATTGGCCCACATCGTTACCGTCGCACTCGCTGACGCTGAAGCCGAAGGCGGCCCATTTCACGTCCAGCGGGTCCAGCGGCATGATCTCGGCGGTCAACCCCGCCAGTTGCAGCTTGTTCTTGTCGACGATCACAAACAGGTTATCCAGACCGTACTTGGCCGCCGCCATCGCCGCCTCCCAGTTGGAGCCTTCGGCCAGCTCACCGTCGCCGGTCAGCACATAGATGCGTTTTTTGCTGCCGGACATTTTCGCCGCCAACGCCAGGCCCACGGCCACCGGCAGACCATGCCCAAGCGCGCCGGTATTGAGTTCGATGCCGGGGGTTTTCTGCCGTACCGGGTGGCCGGGCAAGTGGGAATTGAAGTGCTGGTAGGTCGGCAGCCACTCAGTGGGGATGTAGCCTGCCTGCGCCAGGCAGCAGTACAAACCGCCCACGCCATGGCCTTTGCTCTGGATATAGATATCCCGCTCCGGGTCTTCGGTACGTTCCGGGCCGGTGTTGAGGATGCGGAAATACAGGGTGGCCAGGATGTCGGTCTCCGACAAGTCAGCCCCGGTGTGACCGCCGGCCGGTGAGTCGGCATTCAGGCGGATCACATGGCGACGGATCAGGCGGGCCTGTTCCTTGATCTGGTGGGCGTCGTACTGGAAGGCATTCATGCAGCGGCTCCTTTGAGGCTGACCACGCGGGGTGAAAGTATCCAAAGCTGTTTTGAATATTTATTCAGCAGTGACAATATATTTCTATTTAGACGCCGAACGCTCAGCAGGTCAAGTGAGCGACCGGCGAAAAAATGAAATAAACCCCGGAAACAGCCCTCGGACAAACGGCCAAAATCCCACGCGGGCTTATCTATCCCGTGGCTTTGTGGCGTGTGAAAGTGCCAGCCTAGAGGCACACATGAAAAATTAAGCGCTTGACTTTGACACGGTGTCACTGGAATCTGAATTAACAGTCAGGCACGCATAAATATTCAAGACGCCTGAAAGCACTCCAAAAAAAATAAATCAGGAGAACACTGTGGACGCCAAAGCTATTGTCCAGCATCCGGCCGAACTCAAGCCGCCACCCCGCCCACGTCTGGTGAAACTGCTGCCCAGCAACATCGGCGGCCCGCTGATCGGCCTGGTGCTGTTGGTGCTGGTCTTCTCCTTCAGCTCTGAATTCTTCTTTTCGTTGCGCAATGGCCTGAACATCCTCGATCAGGTCACCGTACTGGGCATCCTGGCGATTGGCATGACGGCGGTGATCGTGATCGGCGGCATCGACCTGTCGGTCGGCTCGGTGCTGGCCTTTTCAATGATGATGCTCGGCTGGCTGTATCAGGATCAGGCCGTGCCGCTGGGCTTCGCGATTCCTATCTCGATTGCCAGCGGCATGCTCGCCGGGTTGGTGTCCGGTGGGTTGATCACCTACGCCAAGCTGCCGCCCTTTATTGCCACGCTCACCATGATGTCGGTAGCCCGTGGCCTGGCAAATATCCTCACCGAAGGCCGGCAGATCGTCGGCTACCCGGACTGGTTCACCAGCCTGGCCACGGTGCGCCACTTTGGTTTCCTCTCGGCCACCGTGGGGCTGTTCCTGGTGATGCTGGTGGTGGCCTGGGTGTTCCTGCGCTTTCGTGCCGGTGGCCGCAACCTCTACGCCATGGGCGGCAGCCCGGAAGTAGCGCGGCTGTCGGGCATCAAGGTGCGTGCGATTACTTTGTGGGTGTACGCCATCAGCGGTGCCCTCGCCGGTATCGCCGCCGTGACCCTCGCCGCACGCCTTGATTCTTCGCAACCGAGTGCCGGGCTGAGCCTGGAACTGGACGCCATCGCCGCCGTGGTGATTGGCGGCGCCAGCCTCAGTGGCGGCGTCGGCAGCATCGGCGGCACCCTCGTCGGCGTGTTGATCATTGGCGTGCTGCGCAATGGCCTCAACCTGCTGGGTGTTTCGCCCTTCATTCAACAAGTGGTGATCGGTGTGGTCATTGCCCTCGCCGTCACCATCGACACCCTGCGACGCCGCTCCAGCACTGCCCGTTAAACCTGTTCGACAGTTGACACCCTCCAACAATAAAACCAGGAGTCACCGACATGTTCAGCCCCAAGAAACTGCTGTTAGCCACCGCTCTCGCCGCCGCCACCCTCACTGCCGCCGGCACCACCTGGGCCAAGGACCTGACCATCGGCCTGGCCGTGGCCAACCTGCAGGCCGACTTCTTCAACCAGATCAAGCAATCGGTGGAAGCCGAGGGCAAGGCCAAGGGGATCAAGGTGATCACCGTGGATGCCCAGGGCAACTCTTCAACCCAGGTCAGCCAGATTGAAGACTTGATCACCCGCCAGATCGATGTGCTGATCTACATCCCGGCTGGCGCCACTGCGGCCGGTGTGCCGGTGAAAGCCGCCAAGGCTGCCGGCATCCCGGTCATCGCTGTCGACCGCAACGCCCCCGACGCACCCGGAGACACCTTTATCGCCAGCGACAGCGTGGACGGGGCCAAGACCCTGGCCGAATACGTGGGCAAGATCACCGACGGCAAGGGCCGTATCGCGATCCTGCAAGGCCAGCTCGGCACCACCCCCGAGAATGATCGCGCCAAAGGTTTTGAAGAAGGGTTGAAAGCCTTCCCGAACCTGAAGGTGGTGGCCCAGCAACCCGCCGAATGGGCCCAGGACAAAGGCTTCGCCGTGGCCCAGGACCTGCTCCAGCGTGACCCGAATATCACCGTGTTCTTCGGCCGCGCCGATGCCATGGCCTTGGGCGCCGCCCAGGCGGTGAAGGTCGGCAACCTCGATCACCCGGTGGTGGTGGTCGGTTTCGACGGTGACGTGGCCGGGCTCAAGGCCGTGCAAAGCGGTGTGCTGAACGCGACCATGACCCAGCAGACGCAGAAAATGGGGCGCCTGGCCGTGGCCTCGGCCATTGACCTGAAAGCCGGCAAGGCCGTGCCCAAGGAACAACTGCTGCCCACCGTGCTGACCACTAAAGAAAACGTCGCGCCGTTCCTGCAACAGCATCCGTAAGCCGTGGAGGTCGTCATGCAAGCCGCTCTGGATACCCGTGCAGCTGAACCCGATGCCGTGCTGTGCCTGCGCAATATCAGCAAGGCCTATGGCCCGGTGCAGGTGCTGTCGCAGATCAATGTGGACATTCGCCCCGGCGAAGTCCTGGCGTTGCTCGGCGAAAACGGCGCAGGCAAGTCGACCTTGTCGTCGATCATCGCCGGGCTCGTGCAACCCGAAGCCGGGGGCAGCATGACCTGGCTCGGCGAGCCCTACACCCCAGCCTCGCCGGGTGCCGCACTGGGGGCCGGGATCGGCCTGATCCACCAGGAAATCCGTCTGTTGCCGCAATTGTCGATCGCCGAAAACATCTTCGTCGGCCGCCTGCCCATGCGCCACGGGCGGGTCGACCGCGAGTACATGGAGGCCCAGGCGCAGATCCAATTGGAGCGCCTGGGGCTCAAGGTGCCGGCATCGCGTAAGGTCGAGGGCCTGAGCGTGGCGGCCCAGCAACTGGTGGAAATCGCCAAGGCACTGACACTCAAGGCCAGCCTGCTGATCCTCGATGAGCCCACTGCGGCCTTGGGCGGGGACGAAACCGAGCTGCTGTTCAAGCAGGTGGAACGGCTCAAGGCCGAGGGTGTGTCATTCATCTATATCAGCCATCGCCTGGAAGAAATCGCGCGCATTGCCGACCGTGTGCTGGTGCTGCGCGACGGTCGCCAGATCGCCCTGCATGCCACGGCGCAAGTGCCGGTGCGGGAATTGGTGGAGCAGATGGTCGGGCGCAGCCTGGAGCGAATTTTCCCTGCGTTGCAGGCGCCGCAAGAGCGCGTGATGTTGCAGGTCAAGGATCTGACCTGCCGCGAGTTTGCCTTGCACGGCATCGACTTCAGCGTACGCGCCGGTGAAGTGTTCGGCATTGCCGGGGTGGTCGGCGCCGGGCGGACCGAGCTGGTGCGCACCCTTGCCGGTGCGGCACAGGACATCCAGGGGCATATGGTGCTCGATGGCGAGACATGCCAGTTGCGCTCGCCCTTCGAGGCGATCCAGGCCGGTGTGGTGCTGGTACCGGAAGACCGCAAGCAGCAAGGCGTGGTGGTGGAGCATCGCATCGAAGACAACCTGATTTATGGCAACACCGATTTGCTCGACAAACGCGGCTGGGTGTTCCCTGCCCCGCTGCGCGAATTCGCGCGCACGGCGGTGGCGCGGTTGGGTGTGAAAGGTGCGCCGCAGTCGCGGATTTCCAGTCTGTCCGGCGGTAACCAGCAGAAGGTGATCATCGCCAAGTGGCTGGCGCGCAACCCCAAGGTGTTCATCCTTGATGAACCGACGCGCGGGATTGACGTGGGCGCGCGGGCAGCGATCTACGAAGTGATCGCCGACCTGGCAGCCAAGGGCATGGCGGTGATTGTGGTCAGTTCGGACCTGGATGAAGTGCTCGGGCTGTCACACCGCGTGATGGTGATGAGCCGGGGCCGGCAGATGGGGATTCTGGAGCGTGGCGAGGCCACCCCGGTGTCGGTAATGGAAATGGCCACCGCCTAGGAACCCGGCCCTCACAAACAATGGAGATCCAATGTGGGAGGGGGCTTGCCCCGATGAGGGAGTGTCAGTAGATGCATCTGTAACTGAACCACTGCTATCGGGG
>NZ_JBMDIS010000122.1:0-15259 GCF_057808775.1 Pseudomonas sp. FG86
CCACTTTAAAACGCAAAACCCCACCAGCGGGAGGTGGGGTTTATGGAGCGCTTACCCTGAAGCAGCTCATACAGACGCCTGTCGAAGATAAACGAGGCCGATTTCATTGAGGCACCAGAAGAGTTAGCGCGAAAGAAATGCGGATTATAATCCGTGGCCTGTGCGTCCGCAAACGCACGATAGTGCCGCCTCAAGTTGAATTGAGACGGTCATGGATAAGTTGGCGAAAGCGTTAGGGGAACGCATCCGAGTGCAGAGGAAGGCCTGCCGGATTTCCCAGGATGCACTGGCGCTGGCGTGCAATATCGACCGCAGCTACGTAGGGCGGATCGAACGTGGCGAGGTCAACATCACCGTCGAGAAGCTGTATCGCATCGCAAGCGTGCTTGCATGCGATCCATGCGGCCTACTGCCTCAGGCGTCAGAGCTTTAGCCCACCTGATCGACGCTGGCGCTCAAGAAGGCTTGAAATTGCATTAATGCTGTCGGCCCTAACCTCATTATCCAGACTACTAGCTAGAACATTCCCCGACGCTTGTGATGCTGTCGAGGAGGCGTAAATCTATCAATGATGTAGCCGAACCCGGCGTGACTTGTTCTGACGCTCAGCTAGTTCCAGTTCTCTCACGCGCGCCCATAGCTGGAGGTTCTGTGTAAGCGCTCGATCACGCTGCGAACTGACCATCGCCAGCTCTTTTTCTAAAAACAAAACTTTATCTGCTAAACGTTTAATGCTTTTACCACTTGATGAGCCGCAGCCCTTGTCAGCCTCAGCACGACAAGCCTCGATCTTTGCGAGTAATGGCAAATGTGTTTTGCGAGACTTTTTCAGATAACCACGGTCAAATCCAGCCTCATGACTGACGATGCTCGCGGTAAGTTTGGATAGGTCTAGCCCTACATGCTCGGGCATAAAAGGCTTCCCATCGAGAAGGCGCTGCAAAGCTTCCTGACAGGCACCAACCCCCTTGCTTATTCCTTCACCAGACTTCATGACTAAAGCTCCACAGTGTCGATCAGGCGAGTCTTGAAAACCATTAGGCGCTCAATATCGCCCTTCACAATTTGATATTCGCCTGAGTCTTCTGCGTAGTTTGACAACTCGTTTTTCGCATCCTCAATGGCCGCACTTAACCTGGAGGGCTTGATAATCGCACCCTCGCAGGACAAACATTCAGTATAGTCACCGAGCATGAAGGAATCGCAGCGGCCCACCTTGGTGCAACCACCGAGTAGCGTTGGCCGATAGCTAATTGCACCGTTCTTCACCCGAAGCTCTGTATCGGCACGAATATCTTCAATCTTTATCTCGCCAGCTTCAACACGTTCTTTCTGCCTCTGCATGTATGAACCGGTGCCACCAAACAGCGGTTCTTCTTTGAACAGCAGATCTGCAATCAACTGATTGGCCACCGACATCGGCATGGCCATCTGGAACTCGAAAGCAAAGTGGTTATATGGTAGCACGAAGTCTATTTTCTTCTCGTCATAGTAGCCAAAAATGGTGCGCAAGTTATCAAAGCCATTCGCATAATAGCGCGCCATCTGAATGGTCATATGCTTGAACTGCGCTCGCAGAGTCGGTAGCGAGAGAAAGCCGCTACTGCTTCCATAGAAGGCCAACGAACGTCGGAATTGATGGCTAGTCAGCGGCCAGGGCTGGCCTACTGCAAAATCTGGCTCATTGTAAAAGTCACGAGAAGGGTCGCTCTGAGCCAACTCTTGTAAATCCTCTGATTGAATCGATAAGGATTTCAAAGCACTGCCCATCGTTGCTCTCAATGTAAAGTCTGTTACACCAACTTCTGCACAATTCTTCGTTTTACACAGGACGGACGGATTGATGAATAGCGGACAACGATCATCCAGTTCAATCCTATAGAGCCGGGCTAAACCACGACAAATCGCCTGGCCAACCTCGACCGCCTTGACGACTTCGCCTGCCGCGAACCATGCGCTTTCTTTCTTGTAACCGCTAAACTTCGTGGTAGTCGATAATATGTGTACTGATTGCGGTTGATCGCGCATAAAACCTTGATCATCAACCACTGAACATCTCACGACTTGATCAGATAAGCAGTTATAAGACATACGCATCACCTCTTGATCACGCATGCCGGTATATAGGTGTATCACCATTCTCACCACATACTGCATCTTGAGAAGGACTCGCTGCAGCTTTCTCTTTTCGGAACAGGCAAACTCACCGACAAAAACCGCAGCCAGACCATATTCCTCTATTGCTTGCTGAATACCGGGGCGATAGCGCGACTTACCACCAACCCCCAAAGATTTTTGACGGTGCGGAGTAAGACCGAAATACTCATCAGCAAAGCACGATATAAATGAATCAATATTCCCAACACCCAAGTAAAGATGATCGAGCAGGTCGCCACAAATATTTATTAAATTCAAATAAAGGCGTGTCGGAATTACCGGATGCTGTTTAGAATCAGGTCTTCTCAAATCAAAAACTCTTGGATTCAGCACAACATACCCTAGGCGTTCCTCGCCCACACTAATCAATCCGTGCAATATCCCACTAAGAACCGTCTTGTCAAAATTACTTTCACTAACAAAAGCCGCTAGATAAACAGGCACGGTAAAAAGCTGCTGCAAGGACAGCACACCAACCATTGACTTCTTTTTCTGCGCATAGCAGAACTTCATAGCGATGCGCAGCACAACCCAATATGAAATAATCGTAGATGCACTCAGCTTACCAATCCGCCCACCGCCAGCGAAATAAATAAGACAATACAGAAGATATTTGGCTTCTTCGATCAGCGCTTGCTGATCATGACCATAATCACCGAACACCATATCGAAGCGTATTCGGCCAATTTTTTTTGCACTCAGCCTGTACGGGTTAAAGTCCCATACAGACTCGCCGTACACTGCCGTTGCATTGCCATACTCAGTGCGACAGATAACAAAATCCGACGCGGGCTTCCCATACAGCTGAGCCGCACTATCTGGCTGGCTGGTGACTGGAAACTGGCCGCTAGAAAAAAGACTACCTATCGACTGAACAGCAGCACTCAAAATACGATCCCCATTTTTTCATAGCGACCCAACCGGACTTCCCAAAACTTAGTTAACTCGCCGTATTCAAACACCTTAGCTTTAACCTTTTCGACTGTCTGTTTCACCGAGCTAGAGCGCTCACTAAGAGCATCGACTATAAACTCGATCCGGATAGATAACTCTTTGAAAAGTGCCTCAGTATGCGCTGCATCGGGGGCCGATTTACGCACGGCATTGACCACGTATTGCAAACTCAGAATTTTATGCAGATCCTCCTCATCGCCGTGACATAAATAGTTTTCGCAGTACAAACAACCATATTGGGTGCGGCAGTTCGGCTCTATAATCAATCCCACATCAGTGGCAGACGTCGGCTTATTGAAATCCTCGCAGTGACCCGCCGCTATTGCGACACTACTTGCTACAGCCTTGCGGCTTCGCTCACGCACAACATGAGCAGCGTGGCGTATTGCATCCCAAAACAGGCTGAACTCGGATTGCTGCTGTTCAGGTGTTGCCTCTGCATAGGTAGAAAGATTCACCGCTTCGGTGTGATTGAGGGATGCCGCTACCGTGGACGGCGACAAACGTGCAGAGTGCATTTCAGTGCTTTTGTGCTTGCGTATTTTACGAGTTGAAAGTCTTGGTACAGTCGGATCAAGAAAGACCCCGCTAATAAACTCATAAAATTTTTCTAAGGAGCTTGTCACGTTAAGATCACCAAAGCTTTTGCAAGTTCTAAGCTGACCAGACGTAGGCATTGCAAAGAATAGTCGCTCATGTCTCGCACCATCCAAAATCCACGCACGCAGCTTTAAATACTCTTTCAGCAGCGACAAACCCGAGCCCCGCCCAATGTTGTAAAGCGTTGACTTTCCGCCAGCCCGAAATTTCACAGCCGACAACTCTTTCTTGAGAGGGGACTTTTCAACTTTGAGTGCGTCTTCGTAACTAAACTGCTCAAATTCAGCCGGAGTGGCACCTGTAATCATAAAAAAAAGGATAGCATAGGCTTTCGCCGCAAGACTCGCTAGATTAAGACGATGCCAGTTGCGCCCATCTTCATTAGCCGCATCCAAAGATGCCTGGGAGCTTCTTAGTTCGCGCGCGACATTATAATTTCTCGGCTTTTTTCGGCCAAGCCTCTCGAAGGCCGCGAAGTATTCTTCGGCCGTAGCAATTCGCCGCTCAGCTGAGTTATATGAAGGAGCAGCATCCTTAAATGGGCTGCTCGCGCCTCGGTTGGACGGAAATATAACAACTTCATAATCTCTAACTCCAACCACGAGCGGGTAAGGTTTTTTATTCAAGATAAAATCACTGCACTGCTGGGCAATGGCAAAGCAAACATCTCTATACAACTCGACATGAGCAGCGCCTGCTGTTGCAGAACCTCTATCTGGAACAATCCTTACTGCACCAGCAAGAATATGGACACTATTATCTGGATAAAGTAATTTGATCAGGCTGGATGCTCTAGTTTGGTAGCTTGACGCGGTCCGGGGCTTCAGCTTTTTATCGGATATTTTTTGATTTAGATGCGCTGTATAATCTCGATATGCCTTTTGAGCATCCACGCTACTGGAAAATATTTCTCGGTAACCCTCAGCGTTCAACCAATCAATAAAATATTCGGTATGGAAGAAATTTGCCAAGACTGACTTATCACGCAGACCGACAAAAGACTCCAAAACTCTCACAATCAGCTCACGACGACTTTCAACGAACGACTCAATCACCAATGGCGTCCCGCGATCATCATGAACACTTTTATTCTTACCACGAATGAGATATGCAAAACTACCAATATCTAACGGCTTCTTTTTAACCTTAACGGTCAGCTGCAATCGCAAACGCTCAGGTTCGGAAAACTCCTGAACCAACTCATTTAGCGTAATAATTTTTGTATTTTCGCGATGCTCTAACAGCTGCCGACTACTCATTCTTGGACCGTCAATTTCATGACTTCGTAGTTACCGTTAAACAATTTCTTCTCCCACACCTCTTGGGCGATGACTTTTTCGTGAGTCATATTGAATAACTTTAGATAGTTTTCAGTTGTTTCCCTAGACTCGTGATGCATACGTTTTTGAATAAAATCAATATCCTCCCCTAATTTCAAAACGCCTTCTTGAACCAACGGTTGCAGGCGCTGGTAGAGTTGATAGGCAAAAGTCGCTCGCAGCCAGTGATATGTAAAATCTTTTGGAAATTGGCTAGAAGCTGTACTCTGCAATTTTCGCTTTATTGTTTCCGTCACCTGCCCTGTCTGTGGCGACCTAACAATTGCGTAACGCGGATCATTTGAAGCCATGTAATAACAATTGCCTTGATCGGAGAGAAACAAATACATATCGTCCTCTTCTATCAACAGACCGGGATGACTGACTTCTAATTGAGCACGAAATTTTTCCCGCCGTCTCCTCATCATCGGACTACGTGCAAGCGTGACCAATTCTTCAGCAAGTTGCTTTGGAACATACAGAACTTGAGTTTTGTCAAATTTCGTATCAATGCCTGTGCGCGGGCCGGCATGCAATTTATAGGCACATTCCGGCACTAGTTTGTCTTCTGTAAATCCTTTCAAATGCTTCAAGCGTATGGTCAAAACACTTTGCTTACGAGCTCCAGTCATCAGAGACGTGAGAAGAATCAACCGCTCAATCGTTGACCATTTCTTTTCATTAATGGCCTCCAAAAGCGCGCCTAACTCAAGATTGGAGAGAGGTCGAAGATCCTCGCCATCTTCACGCACGAATCCCAAAGGAACGGAGCTACTAGGCGGCGTACGCCGCGTTTGGCTGCGCTTTTCAGCATCGATGATTTTCGCGCCTTTTGGGCTCTGCACGATAAGCCGCACTTGCTTGATCGTATCAACACGCTTTAGATCGAGGTAATGCCAATGCTCGGAAACGTACTTATAAAAGTGATAGACCGCAGCGGTATATTGATTGATGACCTGATTACTGCGACGGCCTTCTTTAATCAGGTGATAGAAGTACTTGTAAGTCGGGCGAAGCGAAGGACGGGCACCGGAAAAGTCGAGCCAATCCAGATTGTTATCCTCACAGAATAGGAGGTAATCCAACAGTTTACTGGCACGACGCCTAACATCATCAGTGCGTCGACTTGCAGGAGCCCTATCACGCATGAGACTCAGCAAGTAGTCGTTCGCTTCGTGCCAAGGGTTGCCATTAGCACTAAACAAAAATGGGAAATTGAACAGGGCACGGTCATTCCCTGAACCGACTTCATCGCATTTATAAAGCAGATTGGATTCAGCCCCCTCAAGCGCTGACTCAATAGAGCCGCGAGGCGCTTCACTGACATGCAGGATAGCGAAGGCATCCTGCAAATTCGGGATGAGAATCAGACGACCTTCGTGACGCGGATTGGTGTAGGACATTCGCCCCCCCTGATGAATCAGTCAATCCTATATGTTATGCGTCAGTTTACAATCGCTACCTGTCAATCTTTTTGTTGTTAAGCGATTCAACCCAAGGGTCTAACTTATGGAATAGCTTGGGATAGCGCCCCTTCAGATCCTTCTTCACGTCGGCGTAGGTACTGCGCCAGAAGTTCGCCAGATCCTGGGTCACCTGCACCGGCCTGCGCGCTGGGGACAATAGGTGCAACTTCACCGCCTGCCGGCCACCGGCGATGCGCGGCGTGTCCGCCAGCCCGAACAGTTCCTGCAAACGCACCGCCAGGATCGGCGGCTGTTCGCTGTAGTCCAAACGCACCGATGAGCCCGACGGCACTTTCACATGCTGCGGCGCCAGTTCGTCCAGGCGTTGGGGTAGCGGCCAAGGCAACAGGTTGTGCAGGTAGCTGGAGATATCCAGGTTGGCGAAATGGCTCAGGCGCGAGACTTTGCCCAGGTAGGGCATGAGCCAGTGCTCCAGGCTGGCCAGCAGGGCGCTGTCGCTGACATCGGGCCATTCGCTGGTTTTGCCGGCGTCGAGCTGGCGCAGCAACAGGACGCGGGCCTGCCATTGACGCAATTCCGGGGTCCAGGGCAACAGCTCCAGGCCCTTGCGGCGCACCAGGTTGACCAGCGCCTGGTTGCGCGCGGCTTCATCCAGGCCCGTCAGGGGTTCGCGGCTGAGCACCAGCTCGCCGACTTTGCGCTGGCGTTCGGCGCGCAACACGCCCTCGCGCTCATCCCAGTCCAGTTGGTCAACGTTGCGCACTTGCTCGGCGAGCACTGTCTCGAACAGCGCCGGATCAAAGTCGGCCGCCAGGTAGATGCGCTCTTCGCGCTGGCCCTGACGGCTGCCCAGGTCAGCGATCACCAGCCAGGGTTGTTTCATCAGGCTGTCAGCCTCGGCGAACAAGGCCGCACGGCCGTTGGCCAGGCGGTATTCAGCGCCACCGGGGCGACGTTGTTGGGCGACGCGGTCGGGGTAGGCCAACGCCAGCAAGGCACCGAGCCAACGCGGGTGGTCGGGATCGGCCACCGGTTGGGTCGCCTGGCCACGTAAATAGCCGCGGTATTGCCGAGCCAGTTGCTTGGCGCGCTGCACCCCGCCTTGGGTTCCCCGCGCACGTTCTTCGCCAGACATTAACGCCAGGC
Organism: Pseudomonas sp. FG86; assembly: GCF_057808775.1. Classification (NCBI taxonomy): domain Bacteria; kingdom Pseudomonadati; phylum Pseudomonadota; class Gammaproteobacteria; order Pseudomonadales; family Pseudomonadaceae; genus Pseudomonas; species Pseudomonas sp. FG86. Next base: position 7,604 of record NZ_JBMDIS010000122.1, read on the forward strand.
GACTGTGCAAATCGGCGCCGCCACCGCGCAGGATATCGCGCTCGCCTAACAGCGCGGCGACGTCACACGCAGTGGCCGCCAGCCCCAAATCCTGACCGCGCAACAGCAGATGGGCGATCCGTGGGTGGGCGGGCAACTCGGCCATTTTCTGGCCATGGGCGCTCAGTTTTTCGTCATTCAAGGCGCCCAGGCGTTGCAGCAGGTCCTGGGCCTGGGCATAAGCCGCGGTCGGCGGCACATCCAGCCATACCAACTGCGTGGGCGTGACGCCCCAGCGCGCCAGTTGCAGAGCCAGGCCAGCGAGGTCGGCCGCGAGGATTTCCGCACTGCCATAGGCGGCCAGGCCGTCGTGCTGGTCTTCGGACCATAAGCGATAGCACACGCCCGGTTCCAGGCGCCCGGCCCGGCCCGCGCGCTGGGTCGCGCTGGCGCGGGAAATGCGCTGGGTATCGAGACGGGTCATGCCGCTGCCGGGGTCAAAGCGTGGGACCCGCGCCAACCCGGCGTCGATCACCACGCGCACGCCATTGATGGTCAGGCTGGTCTCGGCGATGTTAGTGGCCAGCACCACTTTGCGCTTGCCCGTGGGCGCCGGGTCGATGGCCGCGCGTTGGGCGTTGAGATCGAGTTCGCCATGCAGCGGGCACAGCAGCACGTCACTGCGCTCCCCCAGGGCGTCGGCCAGTTGCTGGTTGACCCGGCGAATCTCCGCCTGCCCCGGCAGAAACACCAGCACGCTGCCGGTTTCGTCATGCAGGGCGTCGAGGATGGTTTGCACCACACGCGGCTCGATAAACTCACCGGCCTGGTACGGCCGCCCCCAGCGCATCTGCACCGGGAACATGCGCCCTTCGCTGCGCAGGATGGGGGCGTTGTCCAACAAGTCGGCCAGGCGCTCGCCTTCGAGGGTCGCGGACATCAGCAGGATTTTCAGCGGCTGCTCGTCGCGAAACAGATCGCGGCCGTTCAGGCTCAAGGCCAGCGCCAGGTCGGCGTCGAGGCTGCGCTCGTGGAATTCATCGAAGATCAGCAAACCCACGCCGTCCAGCGCCGGGTCGTCCTGCAGGCGGCGGGTGAGGATGCCTTCGGTGACGACTTCAATGCGGGTGTTGGGGCCGACCTTACTGTCGAGACGGATGCGGTAGCCGACCGTTTCGCCGACTTTTTCCCCCAGTTCGCTCGCCAGGCGTTCGGCCGCGGCACGGGCCGCGAGGCGCCGAGGTTCGAGCATCAGGATGGTTTGCCCGGCAAGCCACGGCTCATTCAATAAGGCCAAGGGCACGCGGGTGGTTTTACCGGCGCCGGGGGGCGCTTCCAGCACGGCTTCATGGCGATTCGCCAAGGCGTCACGCAGGGCGGGTAAAACATCATCGATCGGCAACGAATTCATACTGGCTCCAAAGCAGAGCGGCGAGTATAACGGCGAACTGCCGGGTGCCGGTGGTGGTCTCCTATAGGCGCGAGCTTGCTCGCGAAAAACCACAGCGCACCACACACATTCACGCAGTACGCGTTATCGTTAACGTCTTTCGCGAGCACGCTCGCGCCTACAGTGACTGACAGGAGATTTTCCATGCGTATCGCTTCCCGTGTTATCGGCGGTGTCCTCGCCGTCACCCTGCTGAGCCAACTGACGGCCTGCGGCTCGATTTTCTACCCCGACCGCCGTGGCCAGATCGACGGCAAGATCGACCCGACCATCGCCGTACTCGATGCCGTGGGCCTGCTGTTCTACGTCATCCCTGGCCTGATCGCCTTCGGCGTCGACTTTGCCACCGGCGCGATCTACTTCGAACCGGGCAAGACCGCCCAGGTTGCCCCGGAAAAACTGCGCGAAGCCATCGGCGCGGACGGCAAGGTCGACAACGCCAAGTTGCAAACCATCATCCAGAAAGAAACCGGCCGCACCCTGCCGCTGGACGACCCGCGCATGATCCAGTTCAAGGGCAGCGTACAACAGTTGGCCGCCCTCGGCCTGCAACCGTCCGCCTAAGGATTTGACCCACCTATGACCAGCAATCCCGAACACGCCCGGCTGTTGCGCCTGGCCACCCGCGCCTCCGTCGGCGTGGCCAGTGTGCTGATTATCACCAAGGCTATTGCCTGGTGGCTCAGCGGCTCGGTGAGCATGCTCGCCGGCTTGACCGACTCGTTGCTCGATGGGGTGACCTCGCTGCTCAATTTGCTGGCGGTGCACTACGCCCTGCGCCCGGCCGATGACGATCACCGTTACGGCCACGGCAAGGCGGAGTCCCTGGCGGGCATGGCGCAAGCGTTGTTTATCGCCGGCAGTGCGGTGCTGATTGCGTTGCAGGCATTTGAACGGATCAAGCATCCCGAACCGGTGGGCGCGCCGTGGCTGAGCATCGGGGTGATTATTTTGTCCCTGGCGCTGACCGTGGCCCTGCTGATCCTGCAACACCGCGTGGTGCGGGAGACCGGGTCCAGTGCCGTGCGTGCCGACTCGCTGCACTACCGCTCGGACCTGCTGCTCAATGGCAGCATCTTGATTGCGTTGGTGTTGGCCGGCTTCGGCTTTCATCAGGTCGACGCCTGGTTCGGCCTGGGCATTGCGGCCTACATTCTGTGGAGCGCGATCCAGATCGCTCGGGAAAGCTTTGCGGTGCTGATGGATGAAGAGCTGCCGCCAGATGTCAGCCAGCACATGCTGGAACTGGCCCGTGGCGTGCCCGGTGTGCTGGGCGCCCACGACCTGCGCACACGTATCTCTGGCAACCACTGGTTTGTGCAATTGCACCTGGAGTTACCGGGGGAGTTGACCCTGACCGTGGCCCATGGCATCAGCGACCAGGCCGCCGATGCCATTCACCAGGCCTACCCGCGCGCCGAAGTGCTGGTGCACGCCGACCCGCTGGAAGTGGTGACCGGCGCCAAGGCCTAGTACTGCACCTGGTAGCCGCGACTGCTCAGGCAGTTGCCCTGGGCCTGGCGGTAGGTCTGCACCACCGCCGGGTCGGGGGCGTACGTAACGGCTTGCGGGTCGAAACCGCTTTGTTGCACCGCCCAGCGATAACAGTCGTAGCCGTCCTGTTGCACTTGGGCTGGCGACTGCCCGTTCGCCGGGTAAGCCACCACGTCATAGCCATTACCCTGCGGTGCCGGTGGAGGCGTGGGCACGGCGGTCGGCGGTTCCACCACCACGTACTGCTGGGTGCTGGTTTCGTAGGTGTAGTAGGCACCGGCAGCGAGGAAGAACAGCGCGCCGCCCACCCACACTTCCCGTGCGTAATCCGGCAGGTAATGCACGCGGATGCCGTACGGCGGCGTCACCACGACGTAGCGTGGGCCTTGCGGGCGGTACCAGTAGCCACCCGAAAAGAAGTAGTCCTGGCCACGGTAAGGCACGCGGTAGTTGCGGTCGGGGAAACGGTCAACGGTGTAGCCGGGGCGGTACTGTGGGCCCGGGCCCCAACCATTGCCGTGCCCATCGGGGCGGCCCGGCCAGCGGATGTCATTGGGATGGCCATTATTGAAGCCACCGCCCGGACGTGGGCCGGGACCATTGCCGGCCTGCCAGTGCGGATTGCCATCGTTGCGGCGTGGGATGTCCTGATAATAGCCTTGGCGCGGTTCCTGGGTCTGGCGGACGGTGTCCGGACGGCCCTGGATCGGCAGGTTATTCGCCGGCTGCGGCTGCGGTGCTGGCCGAGGCTGTTCAGCCCCTTGTGGGCGACCTTGCCACTGCCCACCACCGTGCTGCTGTTGCTCGGCGCGATCAAAATGCTGGTTCTGTGGACGGGGTTGATTGTTTTCTGGCCGAGGCTGGTTGTTTTCCGGCCGTGGTTGATTGTTCTGCGGGCGCGGTTGGTTATTTTGCGGGCGCGGCTGTTCATTACCTTGCCGTCCGCCCTCAGGCCCTCTTTCATGCTGGCCGCCCCCTTCGGGACGCGGGTCTTCTGCCATCACTTGCGTGCCGACGGTCACCATCAGCAAACCTACACCTGCCATACGCCAGATGCGCTTCATGCTATTCCTCACTGCGGATAAGGGCCTGGAACATGCGGCCTCATAGATAAGACTGGAAAAGCCTCGCCCGGTTCTGAGACAGGTTATCAGTCACGAGAACAATTTTCGCAGACAAAGAAAAAGGGGCGACCCGTCGGCCACCCCTTGAGAATTTCGTCCTGGCTCAACGCTTATGACGTTGGCTCACCTCACGCCGTCTTGTGGACAGTGTGCAGCCTGGAGGCCGGCTCAACCCTGCTGGGGTGGCGGCCGCAACGGGCCTGATTGGGCTCGCTGCAGTGGACTGTTGTCCAGGCGGTGATTCTGTTGGTAATCATAGGCGCGCCGCCCCGACAGATGATTGCGAAGATTGCGTCAATAAACAGTGCTTGCGCAATTTTTAACCCTTCATGGATAATTCACCGCAATAGTTACGACAAAGGCTAACCCAATGAGCAAGCTTGACCGATACGACCTGAGTATTTTGGCGGAATTGCAGCGCGACGCGAGGATCTCCAACCAGGAGTTGGCCGAGCGTATCGGCCTGTCGCCTTCGCCCTGCTCACGCCGGGTCAAGCAATTGGAAGATGACGGCTACATCGCCCGCCAGGTCGCCTTGCTCGACCGCAAGATGCTGGGCCTGAGCCTCACGGCGTATGTGCTGATCGGCATGGATCGCCACACCCCTGAGCGTTTCGAGAACTTCGAAGCGGCGATCCGCACCCTGCCACAGGTATTGGAATGCAGCCTGGTCACCGGGATGGATGCGGACTATCAGTTGAAAGTGGTGGTGCCGGACATGGACCACTATCAGAAACTGCTGCTGGGCCACCTCACCCGTATCGAAGGCGTGACCAGCGTGCGGTCGAGCTTTGTGCTCAACCAGGTGCTCAACAGCACCGAATTGCCGCTGACCCACCTGCGTACTTAAGATCAATGAAGGTCAACTGTGGGAGGGGGCTTGCCCCGATAGCGGTGTGTCAGCCACAGACTAACTGACTGTCCCACCGCTATCGGGGCAAGCCCCCTCCCACATGTGGTCTGTGTTTCACCCGTGCAGTCTGCCTGCGACGCACCGACGCAGGTCAATGTTGCGCCTGTGGCACTGCCGTATACTTGCCGCCTGCCCCCGTCGGAAGAATCCATGAACAACATCGACCCCGCCCTCTTTGAAGAATGGATGATGACCGGCCTGGTCACCCTCCTGATTATTTTCATGGGCTTTATCGTCTGGGACCTGGCGAAGAAGTCCAAGGCTGGGCGCTTTGGCTCGTTCATCCTGTTTTTCGTGCTCGGCCTGGGCGTGGCCGCGTTCATCATCAAGAGCGTGGTGATCGGCCTGATCGAGTCCGGCGCCTTATAAGCGCGCCGGCACTTCCTTCCATTGGCCCTGGTCCAGGCCATCGATCGACCACTCGCCAATGCGCACACGCACCAGGCGTAAGGTGGGCAGCCCCACCGCCGCGGTCATGCGCCGCACCTGGCGGTTTCGCCCCTCACGAATGACCAGCTCCAGCCAGTAAGTCGGCACGCTCTTGCGAAAGCGGACCGGCGGGTTACGCGGCCACAGCTCGGGCTCGTCCAGTTGCCGCGCTTGGGCCGGCAAGGTCTTGCCGTCGTTCAGTTCGACACCCTCACGCAGACGTTGCAGCAGCTCTTCAGTCGGTTCGCCTTCCACCTGTACCCAATAGGTCTTCGCCAGCTTGTGCTTGGGGTCGGCAATTCGCGCCTGCAACTGGCCATCGTTGGTCAGCAGCAACAAGCCTTCGCTGTCGCGATCAAGGCGGCCTGCCGGGTAGATGCCGGGAATGTCGATAAAATCCTTGAGCGTCGCCCGCCCGCCTTCGTCGCTGAACTGGGTCAGCACATCAAAGGGTTTATTGAACAGGATCAACTTCGGCTCGGCCGGTGGCGCCTTGGCAACACGGCGCGCGGCAGAATACGGAGGTTTCACGCCAGGGCGACGCGAATCGGGACGGTTGGGACGGGACATGGCGAAGGAACATCTAACGGTCAGGACCGACAATGCTAGTGGCCTGACCGCCAAATGACCATCCCAACCGCTTAGCGGAACGGCGGCTCGTCGAAGCTGCGCAGTTTGCGCGAGTGCAGCGAGTTGAGTTCGGTGCGCAACAGGTCGACCGCCTCGATGCCGATCTTCAAGTGCTGGCTGACCGCACGCTCATAGAACGCATTGGCCGAACCCGGCAACTTGATTTCGCTGTGCAGGGGTTTGTCCGACACGCACAGCAAGGTGCCGTACGGCACACGCAAGCGGTAGCCCTGGGCGGCGATGGTGCCGCTCTCCATGTCCACGGCCACGGCGCGGGACAGGTTGATCAGCGGGCGCTCCTGGGCCCAGCGCAGCTCCCAGTTGCGGTCGTCGTAGGTCAGCACGGTGCCGGTGCGCAGGCGTTTTTTCAGCTCTTCGCCCTTTTCGCCGGTGACGTTGGCCGCCGCCTGCTGCAAGGCCATCTGCACTTCGGCCAGGGCTGGAATCGGAATGTTTGGCGGCACTACGCGGTCGAGAATCCCGTCGCGACGCATATAAGCGTGGGCCAGTACGTAGTCGCCGATGGTCTGGGATTGGCGCAGGCCGCCACAGTGGCCAATCATCAGCCAGCAATGCGGGCGCAGCACGGCCAAGTGGTCGGTGATGTTCTTGGCGTTGGACGGGCCGACGCCGATGTTGACCAAGGTCACGCCGTGGCCGTCGCTGGCCTGCAGGTGATAGGCCGGCATCTGGTAACGGTGCCAGACCACGCCTGCGGCAATTGCCGACGCTTCGCCGTGGTCCATGCTCTTGTCGATGATCACGTTGCCCGGCAGCACCATGCGGATAAAGCGCGGGTCGCTGCGCAATTGCTCCAGGCCATGCAGGATGAACTGGTCAACGTAGCGGTGGTAGTTGGTCAGCAGGATCCACGGCTGCACATGACGCCAGTCGCTGCCGGTGTAGTGCACCAGGCGGCGCAAGGAAAAGTCCACGCGGGCCGCGTCGAACAAGGCCAGGGGCAACGGGTCGGTGTTTTCCCAATCATAGAGGCCGTCGGCGATACCATCGGTGGCGGCCGACAGGTCGGTGCTGGGGAACACACGTGCCAGGGTCGCGGCGGTCACGCCGGAGCCGGCCAGCTCGTCGCCCTGCTCCACCACGTATGGGTACGGGATGTTCTGTTGGCTGACGCCGACTTCGACCGTCACGGTAAAGTCGTGCATCAATGGCACCAGTTGCTCCAGCAAATACTTACGGAAGGCGGCGGGATGGGTGACGGTTACGCTGTAGGTCCCTGGCAACTGGACCTTGGCATACGCCCGGGTGGTCTGTGGGACTTCGCCGTGGCAGTGGTAGGTCAAGCGCAGTTCCGGGTAGCGAAACAGGGCACGTTGCTCGGCGTCCGGTTCGACGCGGTCCTTGAGGTATTGCTTGAGGGCTTGGTTGAGCGCGCCGGTAGCACGCTCATGCAGAGCCGCCAGCCGGTCCACGGCTTCTTCGGCGGTTTGAACGACAACAAAAGCTTCGGTCACGGTAAGCATCCTGTGTGCTGACTTGCAGGCCTTTATCTTGCCTGTATCCCGGCCTCACTGAAACAGTGGAGTTGGAATGCACTCAATAATGTGGGAGGCCCCCCTACCTCTTCGACGTAGTGCTGTCGCACATCAAACTGGAACCCCTGTGGCGAGCCCGCT
>NZ_JBMDIS010000123.1:0-13851 GCF_057808775.1 Pseudomonas sp. FG86
AATCAATATCGAATTCCGGCCAGCGTGGTTTAACGGGGCGCCTGAGATCAAGATCTAAAGCAACGGCAAGATCTAAAGCAAGATCAAGAGCGGCTCGCTTCGCATCGTGGTTACCGTCTATGCGCCGACAGCGGTTTGTCAGTCAGCTTGGTTGTAGCTGAGCCACCGACATCGGGGGCAAGCCCCCTCCCACATTGGCCTTGCTGCGTTGCAGCTGGCTGGCCACCAGGGTGTTTTTCAGCAGGTAGGCAATCGTCATCGGTCCCACACCGCCCGGCACCGGCGTAATCGCGCTGGCGACGGTGCGTGCGCTGGCATAGTCCACATCCCCCACCAGCCGTGTGCCGGTCTCGGTGGTGATGCGGTTGATCCCGACATCAATGACCACTGCGCCAGGCTTGAGCCAGCTGGCATCGATCAATTGCGGCCGGCCGACGGCGGCGACGACGATGTCGGCCAAACGGCACAACGCTGGGGCATCGACGCTGCGTGAGTGCACCACGCTGACCGAGCAGTGGGCCTGCAATAGCAGGGTCGCCATGGGTTTGCCGACGATGTTCGAACGACCGATGACCACCGCGTGCAAGCCGCTCAAATCGCCGCAGGTTTCGTGCAGCAGGCGCATGCAGCCGCTGGGCGTGCAGGGCGTGAGCACCTCGATGCCTTGCACCAGGCCGCCGACGTTTTCGCGGTGGAAGCCATCCACGTCCTTGATCGGGTCGATGGCGTGGATCACCGCCGCCTCGTCGATGTGCGCCGGCAGTGGCAATTGCACCAGGATGCCGTTGACCGACGCATCGGTATTCAACTGGGCAAGCAGGTCCAGCACCTGCGCCTGGCTGGCATCTTCCGGCAGCCGGTATTCCAGGGAGCGAATCCCGGCTTCCTTGGCCCGCAGCAGTTTATTGCGCACGTAGACGTGGCTGGCCGGGTCATCGCCCACCAGCAATACCGCCAGGGCCGGGTAGATCTGCTGCGAGGCAAGCAGCAGGACCTCTTCGCGAACCTCGTCGAGCACCTGGGCAGCGATGGCCTTGCCGTCGATATCGCGGGCAAGCGTGGGGAGAGAGCTGGTCAAAAGCGTCACCATTGTCTGGGGAAATAAGGAGCTGAGGGATAACAATCCCTCAGCCATAGGCAGGCCAGAAGGCTCAGGCTACCAGTTGATGGCACGCATACACCACCAGCACGCCGGCCACCAGCGTGGCGTAGGGCAGCCAGCCGGCGCGGCGTTGGCCGTCGTCGGCCTGGATATACAGGTCGGTGAGCATGGCGGCGGGGAAGTGGCCCTTGTCCTGCACATAGTGGCGGTAGCAGAACACCGGCAGGATCAGCAGCGCCAACAGCAAACCGGTGACCAGCGTGCCCGCGCCCCAGATATCCGCGCCCAGGCCCATGCAGGCCAGGTTGACGAAACTCAGCACGCCGCCGGCCGCCAGCAGCACGGTGGGGGCTTTGTACGGGCGTACCCAGTCGGGGCGGTCCAGGCGGTGGATCCAGCCGGCATTGAGGTTGAGGAAGTTGAAGATGATGTAGCTGACGTTGGATGCCGCCAGCACGAACACGTAGTCCGACATCAGCAACAGCAGCAGGTTGAATGACAGGTCGGTCCACATTGCCGCCGTCGGCGCGCCGTGCTCGTTGGTGCGCCCCAGGTACTTGGGCAACCAGCCATCCACCGAGGCCTGATACAGGGTGCGCGACGAACCGGACATCGAGGTCATGATCGCCAGCAACGTCGCCAGCACCAGCATGATCAACACGATATTGGCGACCACCTTGCCGCCACCGATGCTGTCGGCCATCACCTGGCCAACCCCCATGCCGCTGTAGATCGCGGGCGAGAGCAGGCCGCTGTACACCGCCGGCGTCACGACTGCGCCACTGGCGTCGAGCACCGCCGGGGTCACCAGTTGACCCAGCCCCAGGCTGCCCTGGAACGCCAGCGGTACCAGGGTGAACACCAGGATGCAGAGCAGGCCGGCGTAGAAGATCGCCTTGAACGTGTCGCGCTTGGGGTCCTTGAATTCGCGGGTGTAGCACACCGCCGTTTCAAAACCGTAGGTGGACCACGCCGCCATGAACAGCCCACCGGCCATCAGCGACCAGCCGGAAATATCCCACGGCCCATCGATGACTTGCCCGGCTGCGTCATGGGCCAGGGGGTACAGCGGCAGGAAGTTGGCCTGGGCCGCATCCCCGGTGAACAAGGGCACCACGCCCACCAGCAGCAGCGGAATCAACGAGGTGACGCCGAGCACCAGGGTCAGGCGCGCCGACCGCAGGATGCCGCCGTGCTGCACGGCAAACACCGTGAGCAAAATCAACAAACCAATGGCGAACGTCGCGTTGATGCGCAACGACAGACCGCTCTTGACCCAGCCCAGGTCCAGCAGGGTCAGTTGCCAGGTGTTGATCAACGCATCGGCGGGAAACAGCGCCGTGAGGATATACCCCGCCGCCAGCCCCGAGCCGATGGACAGCACCGGTGACCAGGCCAGCCAGTTGCACCACACCGACACCGGCGCGATCAGCTTGCTGTAGCGCACCCAGGCCACCGCGCCGTACACCGAGGCGCCGCCGGATTTGTGCGGGAACAGCCCGGCGATCTCGGCGTAGGTGAAGGCCTGGATAAACCCGAACAGGATCGACACGATCCACACGATCCACGCCGGCTTGCCCACCGTGGCGGCAATCGCACCGATGGAGAACAGCACCAGCGCGGGCACGCCACTGGCGACCCAGAAGGCCCCGCGCCAATCGATCTTGCGGTGCAGGCTGCCCACCGAGCCGGCAGCCTGCGGTACAGCCTCGAACGTCGTCGCTTCCATCTTCGTATTCCCATGTCTGAATAGCGGTTAGGTTGGGGCAGTCAAAATGGGGTGGCACACACGTTTCGGGACGATCAGCTACGCACCCGGCTTTTGTCCGGGTCGTAGAAAATCGCTGCGCTGACCCTGGCGCTGATGCGCTTCTGCAGGCCATCGACTTTGCCAATCTCCAGTTCAGTGCCGGGCTCGGCGCAGCTCACGTCGACCCGGCACAGCGCGATATTGCTGGCCAGCAGCGGTGAGCGGCAGGCACTGGTGATTACCCCGACCTGGGCCCGGCCCTGGTACACCGGGTCGCCATGCCGGGCCGTCTCGTTGCCGCTCAGGTGCAGGCCGACCAGCTTGTGGCTGGGGTGGGCGCTGCGCCGCAACAGGGCATCGCGGCCGATGAAGTCATCGGTCTTGCTCTTGAGCGGTACGCTGAAACCGATGCCCGCCTCGAACGGGTCGGTCTGGTCGCTGAACTCGTAGCCGGCAAAGATCAGCCCGGCTTCGATGCGCAGCAGGTCCAGGGCCTCCAGGCCCAGCGGGACCAGGCCCAAGGGTTGGCCGAGTTGCCAGATGCGGTCCCACACCCGTTCGGCGTCTTCGGGCTGGCACCACACCTCAAAGCCCAGCTCGCCGGTGTAGCCGGTGCGCGAAATCATCAACGGGCAGCCGTCGAAACCGTCCAGCCGGCCGACCAGGAAGCGGAACCAGCCGAGGGTTTCCAGGCTCGGCTGGGTGGGCGGGGTCCAGACCATCTGCTTGAGCAGCTCGCGACTCAGGGGCCCTTGCACCGCCAGGTTGTGGATCTGCTCGCTGGCGGACTTGACCCACACCTTCATGCCCAGTTTCTGTGCCTGCTCGCGCAACCACACGCCGGCGTAGTCTTCGCCGCAGATCCAACGGAAGTTGTCCGGGCCCAGGCGCAGCAGGGTGCCGTCGTCGAGCATGCCGCCGTGGGCGTGGCACATCGCCGAATACACCACCTGGCCCACCGCCAGGCGCCGCACATCGCGGGTCAGGCAGTACTGCAACAGGGCTTCGGCGTCGGGGCCGATGATTTCGAATTTGCGCAGGGCGGTCAGGTCCATCACCGCCACCCGTTCGCGGCACCCGAGGTATTCCTCGGTGGCGCCGTAACCGTCGTAGCGCAGCGGCAGCCACCAGTTGCGGTAGTCGATGAAGCTGCCGGTGAGGGCGCTGGTGCGTGAGTGAAACGCGGACTCACGGGTGAGAATCGGGTCGGCATCCGCCGTGGTTCGAGTGCTCATGGCGATGGAAAAACGCTCCTTCTCGCTGTAGATGCGGACATGGATATCGGTCGGGTTCCAGCCATTGGCCGGGTCGATGTCATCCGGGCACGAGGTACTGCCACACAGCAGGTCGGTCATGGCCCGCAGCAGCACGTAGTCACCGGGCCGCGACCAGGGCTCATCCAGGGTCATCTGCTGGTGCGCATCAATCCCCGTATTGAAGAAAAAGTTGATCGCCGGCCAACCGTTGCGGGCCTGCACGCCATAGGGCGCAAGGACCTGGCTGAGGTTGTCGCTGCAGTTGTCGTGCCCGAAATACCCATGGGTTTCGTAGTAGCGCGCCGCGCAGGCCAGGGCGAATGAATCGTGGCGCCCGACGGTGTCTTGCACCACGTCCAGCATCGGTTGCATGTGGCGGTCGAAAAACTTCGAGAACAGCCCCGGTGCCGGGTAGGCGCTGCCGTTCAGGGTGCGCGTGACGGTCTGGTCCAGCTCCAGCTCCACGCCGCGATCCAGGGCACGGCGGTCGAGGGCGACGAAGTCCGAACACTGGCGGCCGGCCACATCCAGCACCTGCACGTACTGGCCCTTGGCGACGGTGTAGCTGCGGGCCGTGCCCGCGCGCAGGGTGAATTCGTCCAGCACTTCACCCAACGGCTCGGGCAGGGCCGGTACCAGCAGCGGCGATGGGTTGGCCCGCGTCACCCGCAGGCGCAGCTCGCTGGGCCGGTATTGCCGGTCGACGGCGGTGGCCTCGGCGGGCGCGGCGACGATCACCAGCAGCGCGTCTTGGGCGACAAACTGCCGGCTGTGGCCGGGCGGGCTGTCGGCGTCCCACAGCGAGGCGGCCAGCGGCAATGCCTGGGCGTCGATGCCGCGCCGCTGGAGCGCCAGGCCGATACGCCCTGGCACACTGCACGCCGTTGACCCGCGCAGGCCCCAGCTCGCCAGGGCGCTGCGGCCGCCGGTGTCGAGGGCCAGCAGTGCGCAGGGTTGCCGGCCTTCGACGTCGATCACGTGCAGGCCGTCGCCGGGCTGCAAGTCCACCAGGGTCACACCGCCGGCGGCCACGCGGTAGCGCTCCAGGTTCGGCGCGCGGGCAAACAGCCCGGGCTCTCGGGGATGGGAAATACGCGGTGCATTCATCATCAGCCGACCGACTTGATGGGCGTCGCGGGCGCGCCCAGGTACGCTGCCATCGAATCATCCAGGGCCTGCAACCACGGCGTGTGGTGGGGCGGCGACTGGGTGCCGGTCATCAGCGAGCGGTAGGACTTGTCGCGATAACCCATGATGTTTTCCGCCTTGTCGTGCTTCCAGTGCAGAAAGGTTTCGTTGACCCCGGCGATGTCGAAATCCGGGTAGTCGGTGGCGTCCACCAGGTGCTGGATATAGGCGCCCTGGTATTCGAACATCTGCTGGTTGGTTTCCAGGGTCTGTTCCCGCACGTGCCATTGCTGGCTGTCGGCGACCATCTCGGCCTGGCTGGGCAGTGGGATGCGCCCCAGGATCACATCGCGGGCATACCAGGCCTGGGCATCGAACATGTTGAAGGAGTACCACTGGTCCTGCATGCCGAGGTAGATCAGGCGGGGGTTGGGTTCCCAGAACACACCCTTGTAGAGGTTCATCGGCCACAGGCGGTTGTCGGTCTTGAGGCTCAGTTCATCGGGCAGGAATGGGAAGTGGTGCTTGTAGCCGGTGCACAGGATCACCGCATCGATGTGCTTGCTGCTGCCGTCGGCAAAGTACGCGCGGTTGTTTTCCAGGCGCTGGAGCAGTGGTTTTTCTTCCCAGTTGTCCGGCCAGGCATAGCCCATGGGGGCGGTGCGGTAGCAACTGGTGATGCTGCGCGCGCCGTATTTGTAGCATTGCGAGCCGATATCCTCGGCCGAATAGCTGCTGCCGACAATCAGCAGGTCCTTGTCCTTGAACTCCAGGGCCTCGCGAAAATCATGGGCATGCAGGATGCGCCCGGCGAATTGCTCAAAGCCTTCGAAGTACGGCACCTTGGGCGTGGAGAAGTGGCCGCAGGCGTTGATCACGTAGTCGAATGCTTCGCAGGTCAAGGTGTCGGTGTTGTAGTCGTGGGCATACAGGCTGAAGCGCTGGGTCTGTTCGTCGAAGGTGACTTGGCGCACCACATGGTTGAAGCGGATGTAGTCGCGTACCCCGGCTTTCTCCACCCGGCCCTTGATGTAGTCCCACAGCACCTCGCGCGGCGGGTAGGACGCGATGGGCCGGCCGAAATGTTCTTCAAAGGTGTAGTCGGCAAATTCCAGGCATTCCTTGGGGCCGTTGGACCACAGGTAGCGGTACATGCTGCCGTGCACCGGCTCGCCGTTCTCGTCGAGGCCGGTGCGCCAGGTGTAGTTCCACATGCCGCCCCAGTCCTGCTGTTTCTCGAAGCACACCAATTCGGGGATGGCGGCACCTTTGTCGCGGGCCGACTGGAACGCGCGAAGTTGCGCCAGGCCACACGGGCCGGCGCCGATGATTGCAACACGTAGGGTCATGAGCGTGCCTCCTGAAGGTTTCAGCGAAAGATCACTGTCTTGTCCTGGTTGATGAACACCCGGTGTTCCAGGTGGTATTTCAGGGCCTTGGAAAGGGCCACGGTTTCGGTGTCGCGGCCGATGGCGACCAGCGAGTCGGGCAAGTGGGTATGGTCGACGCGCTGGATTTCCTGCTCGATGATCGGGCCCTCATCCAGGTCGCTGGTGACGTAGTGGGCGGTGGCGCCGATCAGCTTGACGCCACGGTCATAGGCCTGGTGGTAGGGCTTGGCGCCCTTGAACCCTGGGAGGAACGAGTGATGGATATTGATCGCCCGCCCCGACAGGTGCTGGCACAGGCCGTCGGATAGGATCTGCATGTAGCGCGCGAGCACCACCAGGTCGGTCTGGGTGTCTTCGATGATGCGCATCAGCTCGGCTTCCTGGCTGGCCTTGGTGTCCTGGGTGATCGGCAGGTAGATGAAGCGGATGCCTTCGCGCTCGGCCATCGCCCGCAGGTCCAGGTGGTTGGAGACCACGGCGGTGATGTGCATGTCCATCTCGCCCTTGCGGTGGCGGTAGAGCAGGTCGGTGAGGCAGTGGTCGAATTTGCTGACCATCAGCAGTACGCGGGTCGGTTGGCATGAGCTGAACAACTGCCAGTGCATATCGAACCCGCCGGCCAGGTCGCCCAGGCCTTCGCGCAGGGCGCCGATATCGCCGCTGACGCCGGTGTTGAAGCGGAACACCGCGCGCATGAAGAACTGCCCGGTGAACTCGTCGTCGAACTGCGCCAGCTCGCTGATGTAGCACTGCTGCCGGGCCAGGCAGGCGCTGATCGCGGCGACGATCCCGGACGCCGCCGGGCAGGTGATCTTGAGGATGTAATGTTCGCGGGAGGCGTCCATCGAAGGCTCCTGAATACAGTGAAGGAAGGCTCAGCCCTTGGCCGTGCGCTTGGTTTTTTGCGGGTCATCGAAGGGCAGGGCGTGGGTGCTGGCGCTGGCCTCAAGGCTGCCGCGCACCTGCACGGCAATACCGGGTTCGGAACAGGCGACGCTCATGCGCGCGATGGCCATCGAGCGTTTGCTCAGGCGCGAATACATGCCGCAGGTGATCACGCCGACTTGCCGGTTGCCCTGCCACAAGGTGTCGCCGGCCTCGGCGGCACGCACGCCCTCAAGCAGCACGCCGGTGATCTTGAAACGCTCCTGGCCGCGCAGGCGCTGGTGTTCTTCGGCGCCCCGGAACGCGCTTTTGCCCGGCGAAACGGTGAAGTCCAGGCCCATTTCCCAGAGGGTGTCGCCGGCCTTCTGGTCGGCGAAGGGGTACATCTGCGAGTTGTCGTAGGGGAAGAACATCAGCGAGCTTTCCACCCGCAGCCAGTCCAGGGCGGTGAAGGCGCAGGGGATGATCCCCAGGCCGGCGCCCTGTTCGAGGATGCTGTCCCACAGGAACGGCGCGTCGGCGGCCTTGCAGAAAATCTCGTAGCCGCGCTCACCGGTGTAGCCGGTGCGGGAGATCATCACCGGGCGCTCGAACAGGCGGGTTTGCAGGTGGTGGAAGTACGCCAGTTGGCGGATGCCGGGCACGTGTTCGGCGAGGAAGTCCACCGCCAGCGGGCCTTGCAGCGACAGGTCGTGCAGGTCGTCATCGAACAGCACCGCCACTTGCCGGCCCAGGGCCGAGCGCACCAGCATTTCATGCCCGCTGCCGGCGCCATGCACCACCATGAACGCATTGGGCCCGGTGCGGTAGACGATGCAGTCATCGACGAATTTGCCGTCCTCGTCGAGCATCGAGGCGTACACCGATTTGCCGGGGTAGAGCTTGGCGATGTCGCGGGTGGTCGCCCACTGCAACAGGCTCTCGGCGTGGGGCCCCACGTAATGGACTTTTTTCAGCCCCGACACGTCCATCAGGCCGGCGCGGGTGCGGATCGCTTCGTGGTGGTCGGCCAGTGCACTGCTGTAGGTCCAGGCGGTGCCCATGCCGTTCCAGTCTTCAAGGTTCGAGCCAAGGGCGCGGTGCCGTTCGGCCAATGCAGAGATACGCCAGGAGTGGGTCATGTGATGCTCCTTGTCGGGAAAATGAGGTCACGCGAGTGGGTCAAACTGGCTCAGCCACTCGACCAGCGTGCGGCGGTAGCGGGTCATGCCCTTGTAGTCGGCGATGGGGTCGGGCAGGTCGCGCAGCACGCGGTGCAGGCGACAGCCCCAGCCGGGTTGCGTGACCAGCTCGTCCAGGCTGATCAGGTAGGTACGGATGCTGAACATCACCGCGTGGCTGCGCGGCAGGCGCGCCATCACTTGCAGCTCGACCCGCAGGTGCACCTGCTGCCCGACGTTCTGCGCGGTGATCTGGCCGCGATCGGCGCCCCATTGATGGAACGTCTCGGGGGATGAATCCAGGCGCGGGTTGATGGTCAGGGTCCAGTTCAAGCGCCGCACGGGCTGGCCGACCTGCAGGTTGAGCAGGTACTTCAGCGCGCGGTCGAACACGCCCATCTGATGGGCCATGGGCACCGGTGCGTGCCATTGCTTGAAACTCATGCCGGCATCGAACGCCAGCGACCAGTCGGCCGGGCTGGTGACCAGGCCGGCGTCCATGTACAGGTCGCCGTCGCGCTGGTCGAGCAGGGCGAAATCCCCCTGCACCTGACGGCCGATGTACTCCAGCGGTGCGCAGGGCAGGCTGGTGGCGTCGCCGAAGATGAAGGGCTGGTCGATGTCCAGCAGGTGGTTGCGCCAATGCCAGTGCTCGCCGTCTTGCGTCAGGCTGAACCACTGCGGGTAGTCGGCGGCCAGGTGCTGCATGAGCATCTGCAACGCATCCCAGGCCGCCACTTGCATGTGCGGCATCACCAGGTAGCGGCGCGGGTCCTGGTCCAGCACCAGGGCACGCTCGGCCATTTCCGAGCGGTAGTGCTCGTCGATGTCGAAAGCGTGCTCATAGATCGAGCCGGGGTCGCGGGAGGTGGCCGGTTCGATATTCACCGAGTACAGGTAGCTGTCCTCGATGAAGGGAAAGGGGAAGCGCCGGATCGCCGCCGGGCTGTTGCGAAAGCTGAAATCGTCGCGATAGCTCAACACGGGGCTCGATTGCAGGGGCATGTCACTCACTCCTAGAGGTCCAGCGAAACGCAGGGGCCGTGGCCGCGCGAGACGCAGGGCATCAGAAATTCGGCCTGCTCGGCCGGGCTGAGGAAACTGTCACGGTGTTCGATGGCGCCGCCGTTGTGCCGGGTGATGCACTGGCCGCAGACCCCGCCACGGCACAGGTTGGGCACCTGTAGTCCTGCGTGCTCCAGGGCTTCGAGCAGGCTTTGCTCGGCCTCGACCCGCAGGCGCCGGCCGCTGCGCAGCAGGTGCAGGTCGAACGGCTGGCCCGGCTGGGCACCCTTGAAGGCTTCGGAATGCACGCGCTTGGGCGGCCAACCGAGGCGGGTGGCCTCAAGCTCGACCGCGTCGAGTAGAGACTGCGGGCCACAGCTGTAGACGTGGCTGCCCAGTGGCCGGTTGGCGAGGATCCGGTTCAGGTCCGGGCGCCGTTCGTAGCTGTGCAGGCGCGGGCCGAGGCGTTGTTGCAACTCGTCGAGATAGGCGTCGCTGAGGCCCGGGCGGAACAGGTAATGCAGTTCGAAGTCGGCCTGCTGCTGTTCCAGCGCGGCGATATAGGCCATGAACGGCGTGATACCGATCCCGGCAGCGATGAGGATATGCCGGCGCGCGGTGCCGTGGGGCGCGAACAGATTGGCCGGCGGCGAGAGCTGCAAGGTGTCGCCGACCTGCACCTGCCGATGCAGGTACTGCGAGCCGCCACGCGAAGCGTCTTGCAGGCGCACGGCGATGCGGTAGTGATGCAGGTGCGCCGGGTCGCTGGTCAGCGAATAGGCGTTGCGCACCGTGCCGTCGGCCAGCGGCAGATGCACTTGCACATGGCTGCCGGGCGAGAAGCCGGGCAGGGTACCGTCGCAGGCGGTCAGGGTGAGTTCGCGCACCACCGGCGTGAGCATTCTTGCGGCGCTGACCTGAACCTTGAGGGCCGCGCTCATGGCTGGAACCCTGCATAGGGCTGGTCGGGGTTGTGGCACACGCCGAGGTAAGCCCCCAGGCGCCGGGAGAAATGCGTACGCACTTCAAGCCCGACGTGGCAACCGATGCAGTTCAATGAGGGCGATGGCCCGGCAGCCTGGGTCAGGCCACAGTGGGCGCAATACACCTGGCGTAGGCCGGGCGTGGCGCAGGTCATGCTGATCTCGTCGTCTTCCAGGCCAGCGGCGCGGGCTTGCGCATGGATACGCCAGACAAAGGCTTCATCTCCCAGCAGGTAAAGCCGGCACCCCACGGTTGCGCTGCTCAATGCCTGTTGCAGGCGGCGCGCGAAGTCGGGTTGTTCGCCGTTCAGCAGTACCGGCTGGTCCAGCGTGGCGACCACCTCCGTGCAGGCGGTCGCCGATTGCATCACCACGATGGGGCGGCTGAGGGTGTGCGTCATGCGGGCTCCTCCAAGGTGCGTTTTGTTTCCTGTTGGGAGAGATACTTTCCTATGGAGAAAATCTTCTCAATCTGGAAAAAGGGCTATGCCTTTGGAGATAAGCCTTGCCCCAAGGGCGTTCGGGGCATGGAAGTTGCTGGGCTTGAGGTCACGCCGAGCAACGGGACGGGGAGTTATCGAAGAGTGCGAATACGACCGCAATGGTGGCCGCTCTGGTTGGGGCCTGTGCGCCGCGAACAGGCGCGCAGCGTGCGTCGGCTGTTGGCCGGGTTGCCCCTGCACGCTGACGGTGCCTTGTCGGATTTCCTGGACCGTTTCGACGCACTGCTACCCCGCGCCAGGCTCAACCTGATCCTCGGCGGCGAAGACCTCAGCCCGACACGCCGCGGCTTGATCGAAGGCTGCCAGGACGCCGCGACCTGCCCCTGGCGCAATGCAGCCGTGGCGCAAACGCCCCAGGCCTGTGGCCCGTGCCGGCAACGCGGTGTGCATCGCCTGGTGTGTGCCTTGCCCGAGGGCCAGAAGGGCGTGTTGCTGCTCGACACGCCCAGGCGAGCCGGTGCCAGCTGGCGCCAGTTGTTGGAAGAGGCAGCGCAGGCCGTCGGCGTAACCGTGCGCCTGCGCGGCCACGCCCGTGAGCAGCAGCGCAAACAGGCGACCTCCCGCCACGGTGCCCTGGCCCGTGAGCTGCACGATTCGGTGGCGCAGCAGTTGGGTTACCTGTCGTTCCAGGCCCATGGGTTGCAGTCGCAGTTGGGCGCGCCAGCCCTGCACGACCTGTGTGCCGGCCTGAGCCAGTTGCAACGCCAGGTGCGCGAGCTGATCACCAGTGCGCGCCTGACCATGGACGGGCGCTCGCTGCGCCAGGCCCTGGCCGATTCGGTGGCGGAGTTCTCGCGGCGTTGCATCATCGTGTTCGAACTGGACAACCGCCTGCCGGACGATGCCCTGGGCCCGGAAACTGAATTGCAGGTCTTGCAGATCATTCGCGAGGCCCTGGCCAATGCCGTGCGCCATTCCCATGCGCGGCACGTGCGCATTGAGCTGCGCCAGACCCAGGACGGCGACGCTTCAGTGTCGGTGGAAGACGATGGCATCGGCCTGAGCCCGGCATCCGACGAACATAATCATTTCGGCCTGGCGATTATCCGCGAGCGCGCCGCCAGCCTCGGCGCGCGCCTGAGCATTGAAACGATCCGCCCGCACGGGGTGCGCGTGCACCTTGGCCTGCGCCGCCACCACGACCTGCCACAGGGGAGTCTCGATGGACTGCACGACCTTATTACTGATCGATGATCACCCATTGTTTCGCAAGGGCCTGGCGCAGTTGTTCGACGCCAGCGACGACTTCGAAGTGGTGGGGCAGGCAGCCAGTGGCCGTGAAGGCATCAACCTGGCCGTGAGCCTGACGCCGCAACAGGTACTGCTCGACCTGCACATGCCCGGCCTCAGCGGTTTGCAGGTGCTGGATGAACTGCGTCAGTTGCGCCTGGAGTGTCAGGTGGTGGTGCTCACCGCCTCGATGGACCGCGCCGAGCTGCTCACCGCCTTGCGCCTGGGCGCCAGCGGCTATGTGCTCAAGGAAACCGAGCCCGAGGCGTTGCTGGCGTATATGCGCAACTGTCACAAGGGCGCGATCGTGCTGGACTCGACCCTGATTGCCTTGCTCGCCGACCAGGCCGAGCCTGCGCCGGCGTGTGAGGCCGCGGGCAGCGAAAACCTCACCGAACGCGAAGGCCAGACCCTGGCGCTGATCGCCGCCGGCATGAGCAATAAACAGATCGGCCGGGAACTGGGGATCAGCGACGGCACGGTGAAAATCTACGTGCGCAGCCTGTTGCAGAAGCTTGGCCTGCATTCACGGCTGGAGCTGGCGGCCTGGGTGCACAGCGGCGCCTTGATGAAACACGAGGAGCGCCATTAAATGAGGGATAGCCCTGAAGCGTTTGCGCCCCTGCCGATTGACCTGATGGATTGCTTTCCCGCCGCCTTATTGCAACTGCGCGACAACGGCCAGATCGCCCACTTCAACCTGGCCTGGGCCGAGCTGATGGGGCCGCCGGGTGCCGAGCGCAACCTGATGGACTATGTGCACCAGGAAGACCGCCCGCTGTGGCGCCAGGCCCTGAATGAACTGCGCCGCCGCCCCGAGACCTCGTTCAACCAGCGCCTGCGCTTCGTGCACCCCAGCGGCGAGCTGCGCTGGTTCGAGATCAGCCTCAAGCGCGGCCCCCAGGGGTTCTATCTGGTGGCCAGCGACATCACCGCGCATAAACGCCGTGAAATTGCCTTGCAGGCCAGCCAGCGCAGCAGCATGAGCCTGCTCGACAGCATGCCGGGGCTGATCTACCGCGGGCGCAACAACCGCGACTGGACCATGGAATTCGTCAGCGCCGGCTGCCTGGAGTTGACCGGCTACCCCGCCGAGCGCCTGGTGGACAACCATGAGTTCACCTACAACAGCCTGATCCTGGCGCAGGATGCCGACTACGTATGGCGCGAGGTGCAATATGCGCTGTCGCGGCATGAGCCGTTCGAGCTCAATTACCAGATCCGCTGCGCCGACCGCTCGATCAAGCACGTATGGGAGAAGGGCGTGGGGATTTATGCCGATACCCGCGAGGTGCTGGGGATCGAGGGGGCGATTTTCGAGCGCAAGCTTTAACGGGTAAACGCCGTTCAAATGTGGGAGGGGGCTTGCCCCCGATGAGCATAAGTATCTACACAACTTTTTTCAGCGGTCTGTGGCGAGGGAGCTTGGTCCCGTGGCGGCCTTCGGGCCGACCGCTT
>NZ_JBMDIS010000124.1:0-13287 GCF_057808775.1 Pseudomonas sp. FG86
CCAAAGCCGGAGTGAGGGCACACCGAGCCTAAGCGAGGTGCCGAGTGGTGGGGCAGAGACCTTTTGGTTACTTTTGGGGCGTTTGCTGCCAAAAGTGACCCGCCGTAAGGGCGGAACCGCCAGTGGCCGTTACCGCAGAAATGGATATGTACTCAACCCAACCCAACCAAAAAATTTCCCCCCAGTTAAAAATCTTTCCCAAAACCCCTAGACGCCCCGCCCCCATTCCCCTATAAAGCCACTTCAGGAATATTTTATTCCCCACAAGAAAACGCGCTCAAGGAATGAGCCTGCTGTCCTCAGACATTTTTTCGCTATGCGATGAGCTGCCGCCATCATCCCGAGGACGTGTCATGCAACACGAAAAAAACCATTTCATCATCAAAGTCACTTGTCCCGCGGTGTCCGGCATTGTCGCTGCCGTCACCACCTACCTGGCAGACAAGGCGTGCTACATCGGGGAGATGGCGCAGTTCGACGATGACTTCAGCGGCCGCTTCTTCATGCGCGCGGTGTTCCGTTTCAACGATGGCCATGCGGGCAACCTGCAAGAGATCAGGGACGGTTTCGCCGAGGTCGCCCAGGCCTTCGATATGCAGTGGGAGCTGTACGACACCCGCGAGCCGATGCGCGTGATGCTGATGGTGAGCAAGTTCGACCACTGCCTTACCGACCTGCTCTACCGCTACCACAAGGGCGAGATGGACATGACCATCACCGCCATCGTCTCCAACCACCTCGACCTGCGGCCCATGGCCGAGCGTGAGGGTATTCGCTTTATCTACCTGCCGGTGTCCAAGGACAACAAGGCCGCGCAGGAAGCCGAGCTGATGAAGATCGTCGACGACACCCGCACCGAACTGGTGGTGTTGGCGCGCTACATGCAGATCCTCTCCGACGACCTGTGCCGGCAACTGTCGGGGCGGGCGATCAATATCCACCATTCGTTCCTGCCCGGTTTCAAGGGGGCCAAGCCCTATCACCAGGCTTATCAACGCGGCGTGAAGCTAATCGGCGCCACCGCGCACTACGTGACCAGCGACTTGGATGAGGGCCCGATCATCGAGCAGGAAGTACAGCGCGTCGACCACGTGTACAAGCCCGACGACCTCGTCGCCATCGGCCGCGACACCGAAACCGTGGCCCTGTCCAAGGCGGTCAAGTACCACCTGGAGCACCGCGTCTTCCTCAACCAGGACAGAACGGTGGTGTTCCGGTGAGCGCGCCCACACTGATCGACGGCAAAGCCGCCGCCGCGCGGGTGCTGCTGCAAGTGCGCGAGGACGTGGCGCACCTGCATGCGCAAGACATTCAACCGGCCCTGGCGGTGATCCTGGTGGGCAACGACCCGGCCAGCCAGGTCTATGTGCGCAACAAGATCCTGCGCGCCGAGGAGGTGGGCATCCGCTCCGTGGAGCATCGCCTGCCCGATGACACCAGCACCGAACAACTGTTGATCCTGATCGGCCAACTGAATGCCGACACGGCGCTTCACGGCATCCTCCTGCAATTGCCGTTGCCCGCGCAGATGGACGAACTGCGTGCCTTGGAGGCCATCTCACCGGACAAGGACGTCGACGGTTTTCACAGCCAGAACGTCGGCGGCCTCAGCCAGGGGCGCGCGGTACTCACGCCGTGCACGCCGAGCGGCTGCCTGTACCTGTTGGAGCAAACCTGCGGCGACCTGCGCGGCAAACACGCGGTGGTGATCGGCCGCTCGAACATCGTCGGCAAACCCATGGCCGCGCTGCTGCTCAAGGCGGACTGCTCGGTGACCGTGCTGCATTCGCGCAGCCAAAATGCCCAGGCCCTGTGCAAACAGGCCGATATCGTGATCGCCGCCGTAGGCCGTGCACGCTTGATCGACGCCAGCTGGCTCAAGCCTGGCGCGGTGGTGATCGATGTCGGCATCAACCGCATCGACGACGACGGCCGCAGCCGCCTGGTGGGCGATGTCGACTTCGACAGCGCCCTGCCCCATGTCGCCGCCATCACCCCGGTGCCCGGCGGTGTCGGGCCGATGACCATTGCCTTCCTGATGAAAAACACCGTGGCCGCCGCCCTCGCGCAACACCACACCTTACGCAGCCAATCGGAGGCCGTATGCCATTCAATCTATTGAAATACGGACTGAGTTCGGAGTACCCGGTGGAGGTGGATCTACCGCCGCCCAAGGAACTCAAGGCCAGCTATGACGTCGTGATCATCGGCGCCGGCGGCCATGGCCTCGCGACCGCCTACTACCTGGCCAAGTACCACGGCATCACGAATATCGCAGTGCTGGAAAAGTCTTACCTGGGCGGCGGCAATACGGCGCGCAACACCGCGGTGATCCGCTCCAACTACCTCACCAGCGAAGGCGTTCGTTTCTATGCCGAGTCGGTGAAGATGTTCCAGGCGCTGTCCAACGAATTCGACTTCAACATCATGTACTCCGAGCGCGGCCAATTGACCCTGGCCCACACCGACGCCACCGTGCGTTCGTTCCGCCAGCGCGCTGAGGTCAACAAGCACTTCGGCGGACGTACGGAAATGATCGACCGCCAGCAGATCCGCGAGCTGGTGCCCAGCCTCAACCTCGACCCCGGCCACTTGCCGGTGATCGCCGGGCTCTGGCATATCGACGGCGCCACCGCGCGCCACGACGCCGTGGCCTGGGGCTACGCCAAGCAGGCGGCCAAGCGCGGCGTGGAAATCCATCAGCTCACCGAAGTGCAAGACCTGGTGATCGAGAACGGCGCCATCACGGCGGTGAAGACCAATCGCGGCACCATCCGGTGCGGCTGCGCGGTGCAGGCGATTGCCGGGCACAGCTCGCTGCTGATGGCCAAGGCCGGCATTCGCTCGCCGATCCAGACCTTCCCGCTGCAAGCCATGGTCACCCAGCCGTTCAAGCCGTTCCTCGATCCGCTGGTCAGTTCCTCGGCGCTGCACTGCTACGTGCAGCAAACCAGCCGCGGCGAAGTGGTGTTCGGCGGTGGCTCCGACCCTTACCCGCTGTTCAACACGCGCTCGACCCTGGACCTCAAGGAAAGCCTGCTGGCCCATGCCATCGAGATGTTCCCCTTCCTCGCCAATGCCAAGTTGATGCGCCAGTGGGCCGGGATCACCGACATGACCCCCGACTACAGTCCGATCATGGGCCTGTCGCCGGTAAAAAATTACTACCTCGACGCCGGCTGGGGCACCTGGGGCTTCAAGGCTACGCCGATCTGCGGCAAGACCATGGCCGAGCTGGTCGCCAGCGGCGGCAAGGTGCCGGAGCTGATCAAGCCGTTTGGTCTCGAACGTTTCTCGACCTTCCAGCAAGTCAACGAGATGGGCGCCACGGCGGCCAGTCACTGACGGAGAGCGGACTATGAAAATCATGATGTGCCCGCTCAACGGGCCACGCAATATCAGCGAGTTCACCTATGGCGGTGAATTCAAACCGATGCCCGACCCAGTGACGTGCAGCGATGCCGAATGGGCCGACTACGTGTTCAACACCGACAACCTCGCCGGTGTGGTGCGCGAATGGTGGATGCACACGCCCTCCAGCTATTGGTTCCTCGCCGAACGCCACACGGTCACGGATGAAATCCTGCGCACCTTCGATCCCCGCGAGTTATTTACCACCCGCGTCGACTTCACCACCGCCAAGGAGATCGCCGGATGAACCGCCTCCCCGCCCCCATGGGCCTGCTGATCCAGCGTGACCAGCCACTCGATTTCAGTTTCGACGGCCTGCCCTACCAAGGTTTGCAGGGCGACAGCATCGCCAGTGCCCTGCTCGCCAACGGGCGCTTCCTGATGTCGCGTTCGTTCAAGTACCACCGCCCACGCGGCCCCTTGACCATGGCCGGCCAGGACGCCAACAGCCTGGTGCAACTGCCCCGCGAACCCAACGTGCTGGCCGATGCCCACGCGCTGTCCGCCGGCTTGGCCGTGACGGCGCAGAACGTCAACGGTTCGCTGGACAACGACAAGGACGCCTACCTGGGCAAGTTCTCCAAGTTCATGCCGGTGGGTTTCTACTATCGCTCGTTCTACAAGCCCAAGGGCATGTGGAAAGTCTGGGAGCCGATCATCCGTAAAAAAGCCGGCCTGGGCGTGCTCGACCTGAGGTTCCAACCCGAGTACTACGACAAGGCCTACCTGTTTACCGACCTCGCGGTGATCGGTGCCGGCCCCGCCGGCTTGCAGGCCGCGCTGACCGCCGCGAATGCCGGAGCCAAGGTGTTGCTGATCGAACAGCAGCCGATCCTCGGTGGGTCGCTGACCTATGCGCGCTTCGATATCGCCGGCACCCGCGCCGACACCTTGCGCCGCGAGTTGCTGGACGCGGTGCAGCAGCACGCGAATATCCGAGTGCTCACCGATGCCACCTGCAATGCCTGGTTTACCGACAACTACCTGCCGGTGATCCAGGGCAAGCGCCTGTATAAGGTGCGCGCGCAACAGTGCCTGGTGTGCAGCGGTTCGTTCGACCAACCGGTGGTCTTCCGCAACAACGATCTACCGGGGGTGATGCTCACCAGCGCCGCGCAACGCCTGATGAAGCTCTATGCGGTCAAGCCCGGCAAGCGCGCCGTGGTGCTCACCGGCAACGATGACGGCTACCTCGCCGCCCTCGACCTGCATGACCAGGGCGTCGACGTGGTCGCCGTGATCGACCTGCGTCACGCTCCGGCAGACAACGCCCTGCCCGCGGCCCTGGCCCAGCGCAAGATCCCGTGCCTGACCAACAGCACGGTGTTCGAGGCCCTGCATGAAAAAGGCCTGCGCCATGTGAAGGGCGTCGACGTGCGTCAGATCACCGGCCAGGGCCAGGTCAGCGCCAGCGGGCAAGTGATCGACTGCGACCTGCTGTGCATGTCCGCCGGTTATATGCCGGTCTATCAGTTGCTGTGCCAGGCCGGTGGCAAGCTGGCCTATGACGACTCGCGTGCGGAGTTCAGCCTCAGCGGTTTGCCGCAGAACCTGAATGTGGCCGGCTCCGTGCACGGTCGGCACCAGTTGGACAACGTGCTGGCAGACGCCACCAATGCCGCCGCCGACAGTGTGCTCGCCCTCGGCTTGAAGACTGCCAGCCCGCGCGTGCCGCTGCGCAGCGAAGCCCAGGTCAACTTCCACTGGCCAATCTTCCCGCACCCCAAGGGCAAGGACTTCGTGGATTTTGACGAAGACCTGCAAGTGGCGGACATCGTCAACGCCACCCGCATCGGCTACCGCGATGTGCAGTTGGTCAAGCGTTACTCCACGGTCGGCATGGGCCCGTCCCAGGGGCGCCACTCGGCGCTGCCGACCGCGCGGCTGGTGGCCTGGGCGACCCAGCGCAATATCAGTGAAACCGGAGTGACCACCGCGCGGCCGCCATTCGTGGCGGAAAAACTCGCGCATGTCGCCGGGCGTGCCTTCGACCCCTACCGCCAAACGCCGATGCACGCGCGCCATGTGCAAGCCGGGGCGAAGATGATGCCTGCCGGTATCTGGCAACGCCCGGCCTACTATGGCAAGCCCGAGGACCGCGAAGCCTGCATGCAGGCCGAAGCGCTGCACGTGCGCAACAAGGTCGGGCTGATCGATGTGTCCACACTCGGTGGCCTGGATGTACGCGGCCCGGACGCCGCCGAACTGCTCAACCGCATGTACACCTTTGCGTTCCTCAAGCAGCCGGTGGGCCGTTCGCGTTATGCGCTGATGACCAACGAACACGGCGTGGTGATCGACGACGGCGTGTGCGCGCGGCTGGCCGACAAGCATTTCTACGTTACCGCCACCACCAGCGGCGTCGACCGCATCTACCAGCAGATGCTCAAGTGGAACGCGCAGTGGCGCCTGGACGTGGACGTGACCAACGTCACCGCCGCGATCTGTGCGGTGAACGTGGCCGGGCCGGATTCGCGCAAGGTGCTGGAACAGGTGTGCAGCGACCTCGACCTCAGTGCCGAAGGCTTCCCCTACCTGGGCGTGCGCCAGGGCACGGTGGCCGGGATCAAGGCCCGCCTGCTGCGGGTGGGTTTCGTCGGCGAACTGGGCTATGAAATCCACGTGCCCGCGCGCCACGGCCTGGCGTTGTGGGACGCGTTGATGACGGCCGGCAAGGCCTTTGACATTCGCCCCTTCGGCGTCGAGACCCAGCGCCTGCTGCGCCTGGAAAAAGGCCACGTGATCATCAGCCAGGACACCGATGGCATGACCCACCCGGCGGAAATCGACATGGGCTGGGCAGTGAGCCGCACCAAGGCGTTTTTCGTCGGCCGCCGCTCGGTGGACATCCTCGAAGCCCAGCCGCTGAAACGCAAACTGGTGGGCTTCAGCCTGCCCAAGGGCAGCGTACAACCGCTGGAAGGCCACCTGGTGCTCAACGGCGCGGACATCAGCGGCAACGTCACCTCCTGCGAATACTCCAGCAGCCTGGGCCGTATCATCGGCCTGGCCTATGCCGGGATCGACCAGAGCACACCGGGGCAGCGCATTCCGATTCGCGTCGAGGGCGGCATCGTCGTCCAGGCCGAGGTGGTGCAACTGCCGTTCTTCGACCCCACCAACCAACGCCAGGAGGGTTAAGCCATGACCAGTCTGAAAGCCCACGAATTGTTCACGCCTGCCTGCCAGTTGCAAGATCAGACCGACCTGCCCCGGGTTGGCTTTCGCGGTACGCAAAGCGCCGAGTACCTCAGCGCACGCGGCTTCACCCTGCCCGATGCGCCCAACCGCGCACTCGCGCAGGCCGACGGCGGTTGGGTGGCGCGCCTGTCGCAGAACGAATACCTGTTGTTGGGCAGCCCCCAGGATGAGGGCCAGCGCATCGCCGATGAAGAAGCGCGCTGGGAACTCGACCACCGCGCCAACTACCTGCTGCCGCGCCAGGACAGCCATGCCTGTGTGCGGCTCAGCGGCGGTGTGATTGCCCAGGTCATGGCCAAGCTGTGCGGCGTCGACCTCAGCCACCCGGCATTCAAACCGGGCATGGTGGCGCAGACGTCGGTGGCGCGGGTGAATGGGATTGTCATCCACACAGGGAGTGTGGAGGTGCCGGCGTTTCATATCCTGTGGGATCGCGCCTCGAAGGAATACTTCGACGGCGCGTTGCGGGATGCGTTGGAGGAGTTTGGCGGAGTGGGTCAGTCAGTTTAGGCGTGCCGTAAAGCATTCAAGATAGGCCCGAACCATCATGGAGTAAGGTGCCTGGGGTTTGGCCATGGATTTCATTTGTTGTACGGTACGGTCGCGCAGGTGCTTCAATCCCTGCTCGATAAGCTTGTCCTCGTCGGCGTAATCGTATGCGGGCTTGGACGCCCGCAACTTCAATTTTTTGATAAAGGTGGTAATTTCCACCACCTGACTTTCCATGAACATCAGCTGACGTAGCACGCGAGTTCTATCCTGCACCAACCCCAGGCGGTTAAGGCCGTAGATCAGAATCGAGACCGAACCTCGCAGATCGAGGTTGTGCCTGAGGGTCAAAGCCAACTCATCACGAAACTCTTCCCGGGTTTTCGGGTCGAGTCCGATGCTCGAAGGGATTGCGCCCACATTCGGCCTAGCCAACATCAGCCCGATGATATTCTTGAAATCTATGTAGTAATCCAGGTGATCTTTCGGCTGATCCAGGCATGGGTTCAGCAACAAGGGGAGCTCCTTGGAGCTATCACCCGTCCGGTCGGTTACACGTGCTCCCAAGACCGGAAAATGCGTACCTT
The DNA here is from genome assembly GCF_057808775.1 of Pseudomonas sp. FG86. NCBI lineage: Bacteria > Pseudomonadati > Pseudomonadota > Gammaproteobacteria > Pseudomonadales > Pseudomonadaceae > Pseudomonas > Pseudomonas sp. FG86. The sequence continues at coordinate 7,689 of NZ_JBMDIS010000124.1, forward strand.
TGCCCGTGAATGCGGAACGTGGATCCTCGAACTGCCCTTTATGTTCCAGCAGCACCACAGGTTTGCCTGATGCCCTAGGTAAGCTTTGGCTGCGACGTTGGTTGCAGTAGATGCAACTGGGCAACAAGTTGTCCCAAGCAGCACCTAGCCACCAATAACCCTCGTGATCCGCTTCGCCTTGCACGCTTTCTTTGGGTCGGTAATGCTCAACTTCCATCGCCGACGTTGCGTAATAGAGACTCTCGCAGTAGGCACACTTGCGGTGGAACATCTCATTGAGTCGCGCACGGACGCTATCGTGCCCGTATAACTGAAAGGGCGATGGCGGTTTAGCGACGGTCGCGGGAGGCTTTAGTCCTGCCAGTTTTGCCTGCGCTTTGTTCTGCTCGTTCAGCGCGCGGATTCGCGCTTTTTCCTTGATGTATGCCTCCACCTTCACCAACTCAAGCTCCGCCTCCGAACGGTGGCCAAGAACGGCGACCATCACCTTTGGCGTGGAGTATTGACTTCGGTCCACATAACGCATGCTCAGAAGCCCTCCAGGAGGTCTAGGATTTCACGTTTGGCCGCTTCATCTAATGCCTTTAATTGCTCGCTGGAAGCAGTGGTCCGGGCCTGAAGAAATCTAGCGACCGCCTCTTGCACCACCTGTTGTCCACGAGTTGTACCCACCGGCAAAACGTCGTTGATCTCCTGCTTGAAACGCGCAACTAGTTGCTGATCTTCAGGGTCGGAAAGTTCGCCCCGATAGCTTGCGCTCAACAAGTCGGCAAGCTTGGCCATTTTCAGATTCATCACTGGCTGGTCGGTTGAGGCAACATTGAAAAAATCTGAGGTCAACAGTTGCTCAATAGTTAATTGGCTAATGTCGGGCAGATGTTGCAATTGCTCTACAAGCGCCCTTTGCTCCGTGTCGCCCCCCTCCCCGTCTGAAGTCGTTGTAGTGCGATGAACCACTATAACTTCTCCGTTACGCATGCCGCGCACACACAGTGGGTCATGGCTTGTCGCGATGAAGGTGACCTTTGGCAACGCCATGCGCAAAGCCCCCATGATTTGGATTTTCCAACGTGGGTGCAGATGGGCTTCCACCTCGTCGATCAGCACAATGGCACGGGCGTTTTCCAGACTTTGATAGTGCGGGTTAGTGCTGCGGTCCATCAGCCTGCGCATGATGTCGCAGACCATTGCTAGCACGGAACGGTATCCCGAGGACACCTGCGTGAGGGGTGTCTTGACCTTCACACCGCCTTGCACTGTGACAATAAAGCAACGTAGTTCGTCCTCAGATTTCTCAATGACCTGGATATTTTCCTCGACAGTCATAATAAAGCGTAAGGCACGCGTCACCTCATTGAGGTCATCATCTTTTAACGCCAACAGCCAAGGCTCGGGGTCTGGTAATAGGCGGTTGGAATTGAACAGGTTGAACACCGAATGTCCAAGCTTGAATTTATCGCTATTTTTTTGGTACTGGCGAAATGCGCCATAGGCAAACACTGGGGGACGCAAAAACGATGTCTGCGGTTTCCAACCCGCTTTATTGATCTCCAACACAGTATCGGGACCCTCGTCAAAGCCGAGGCGAATCTGAGCTGAAAGCATCCCATCCTGGTTTTTCGCACCTAGCTGAGTCGAATCTAGCACTAGGTCGCTAGCTTTCAGCCCTAGAGCCTTTCGAGTTTTCCGGTCAGACAATGCAAGAGCGGTAGCCTCAAGAATCGAGCTTTTTCCAGTGGCATTTTCTCCTAGGATCAACATGGCCGAATGCATTGGTTCACTGCTTAATACCGAATCCGCGCTTGGAAGAGTCAGTTGCAACTTGAGATAATCGATGGCTTTAAAATGGGTCAGCTCAATTGAAAGCAAAGAAGGGTATACCGAGGGAGTAACGGGCAGTTGCTCGTCCGACATACTCGTTGGTTCGACACGCTCCGGCTGAGTTATTGCGATCGACGGGTAACGGCCAAAATCACCCGTTTCAATCCAGCTCTGCAATATTTCCCGATATTCATCAAAACCTTTATGCAGGGACAGGGCACGAAATGAATGACCCACTTTGGTACGCGAAACATCTACTTTTTTCTTAAGTGCACGTGATAAATGCTGAACTATCATTCGGCACTGTAAATACCACAAACCACCAAACTCCAGATTGGAGAAGTCGAAAATCGGAAAATTTCCCTCAACAACTACCAGGCGTTCAGTGGTGTCGGGAGTCAGAAGCAACCTTCGATACTCCCCCAACCTGATACGGCGTTTTTCCACCAAATCTTCACGATTAAGCTTGAAGTGCTAAATTGTTAGGGCGCCCCTTGCCCCCTGCTTTTGCAACATGCCTGTAATTGATATAAAGAAATAATCGTAAAAGCGCTCGTTACGACAGGGGTCGATTAAAAGCTGTCTTTCGGCAATAGGGTAGCCCCGCCACGATCCCAAATCCTCATCAACGTACCACTGAATATCGTCAATATCAGGCAGACGTACACGGTTGCCTGTTACTGGGAAAAATTCTGATTGGCGTGGTACACAGCGATGGCAAATCGGGTAAATATTCTCCCAGGCATTAGCAAGCCAGCTGTAATACAGATGACTATTTTTAGCTTCCGGCGTTGCAGAAGCTGACGGTCGAAACCGATAGGGAAATGTCTCACCCCGAGTTTCACAAAATGCGCACTTACCCCGAAATAAACGCCCGAGCCCATCGAACACGGTACCGTCCTTGAGGTCGAGCGCATGATCTGAAAAACGCGTCTGCGCACGTTCTACCGGATCCAATTCAAAAAATTGCAGCAACCGGTGCCGGGCCCCACTCGCTACGCTTCCACGGAAAAATTTCGGCGGCGGCTCGGCACTGCGCTCAAAAAACTGCATCGCTCTCTTCCCTAAGACCTTCAAAAGAGAGCAAGGTTAATAGCATTACGCCACCAAGGAAACTCCAACGCGCAGTTTTACTCTACGTACTTCAACCGCGCCGCTACCTGCTTGGCTGCTTGATTCCGTGTCGCCAGGCAGTAGTACAACGGACACGTCACCACCAACCCCACCAGCCACGACAAATCCGCGCCTTCCACCAGGTTGGCCCACGGCCCCACATACAGCGAGGTATTGGCAAACGGCAGTTGCACAAGGATGCCAAGGAAATACGCCACGATCGCATGCAGGTTGAAACGCCCGTACACCCCGCCATCCGCCTGGAAGATCGAGGCAATGTCATAGACCCCGCGCTTGATGACGTAGAAGTCGATCAGGTTGATCGAGGCCCACGGCACCAGTACCAGCAACAGCGCGAGGATCAGGCCGATAAATTGCGAAATGAAGTCCGCCGACGCGCCCAACGCGACGACACAGCAACCGGCGAGGATCACGCCTGAGAGCAGCACGCGCACCTTGATGCTGGGGGTCCAGTGGCTGGCGAAGGTCTGGACCGAGGTGATGATCGACAGCACCGCGCCATACAGATTCAGGGCGTTGTGGCTGATGATGTTGAGCAGGAACAGCACCATCAGGATCGGTCCCAGCCAGCCGGTGGCTTGCTTGACGGCGAGCATGGCTTCGGTGCCTTCGGGGGTGGCCAGTGCCGCGACCAGGCCAAAGGCGAAGGACAGGATGGTGCCAAGGGTCGCGCCCAGGTAAGTCGCGATAAATGGCCGAGTGATGCCGATATCCGCCGGCAGGTAGCGTGAGTAGTCGCTGGTGTAGGGCGAAAAGCTGATCTGCCAGATCACCCCCAGCGATACGGTGGCCAGCCAGCCGGCCGCGTTGAAGCCGCCACGGGTGAGGAAGTCCGCCGGCAGGTCATGGGCGAAGATGTAGACGAACCCCGCCAGCAACGCGCTGCCCATCACCCAGGTACCGATACGGTTGAGGCTATGGATAAAGCGGTAGCCGATCACGCCGATAGCCGTGGCGGCGAGCGCGCCGATCAGGATGCTTGCCGGCACCGGGACCGACGGCACAATGCCGACGATGGACTTGCCCGCCAGCACGATATTGGAAATGAAGAAACCGATGTAGATCAGCGCTGCGAAGAACACGATCAGCAACGCACCGTAACGGCCGAACTGGCCCCGGCTCTGCACCATCTGCGGGATGCCCATGCGCGGGCCCTGCGCCGATGCGAGGGCAATCACGATACCGCCGAGCAGGTGCCCAAGGGCAATCGCCAGCAGCCCCCACACCAGGTTGAGATGGAACACCTGGGCCACCATGGCGCCGGTGACGATGGGCAGCGGTGCAATGTTGGTGCTGAACCATAAGGTGAACAGGTCGCGGGCCTTTCCATGGCGCTCTGCGAGGGGAACGTAATCGACCGTGTGATGCTCGATCAGGGGGTCTTGCCGGGACATCTGGGGCATGGAAATGAACTCGCGTTTGTCTGATCTTATAGTTGTTTGACGCCAAACCGGGGGAGCTCTGCGGCCGCCCTCAGATGAACACCATATTATGGTATTCCAACATTTTCACAAGGCTGATCCGCAGTTTCAGCGCGCATCTGATCCGCAAGTGTGCCACAGGGCACGCGGTTATTTCCTGGCATAGTCCCCGTATTTATTGGCTGTAAGAGCCAGGATCGACGTTCATCGGGCGATTGAAAAAGCGGTTGCACGGACTGTATTACGGTATACCATCATACCTACAAACCTATAAAAGCCGCTTAAACCGCAGAGGACCGTCCCATGATCGATGCCGCCATCTACAAACAAGTGATGGGTTCGTTTCCGTCCGGGGTCACCGTGATCACCACGCTCGATGATGATGGGCAAATCGTCGGGCTGACGGCCAGCGCCTTCAGCTCGTTATCCATGGACCCGGCCCTGGTGTTGTTTTGCCCCAACTACAGTTCCGACTCGTACCCGGTGTTGATCAAGAACAAGCGCTTTGCCATCCACGTCCTTTCCGCAGGCCAGCAAAGCGAAGCCTACGCGTTCGCGCGCAAGGGCAAGGACAAGGCGCAAGGCATCGAATGGACCTTGAGCGCACTGGGCAACCCGATCCTGGCCAATGCCACGGCGGTGATCGAGTGCGAGTTGTGGCGCGAATACGAAGGCGGCGACCACGCGATCATGGTCGGCTCGGTGAAGAACCTGATCGTGCCCCAGCAGAACGCCGGGCCACTGGTGTACTGCCACGGCAAGATGGGCGCCCTGCCGCTGCCGGCCTGAGCCACACAATCATCAGGCAGCCCTCGGTCTGGTTTTGCTCTGGCTTCTGTGTGCCTTAGAGCCAACCGGAGTCGTGTCTGGTGTACTCGGTTAGACATGTGGGAGGGGGCTTGCCCCCGATCGCGGCGGGACAGCCGGCTTATTTGTCGTTGACCCACCGCCATCGGGGGCAAGCCCCCTCCCACAGTTTGATTGCGGGGTGCCAGACAGATGCAGGTCAGGTTCGAAACCGGCTGGCCAGCGCCGGCAGGACACTGCCCTAAGCAACACACACAATCCTGTGGGAGGGGGCTTGCCCCGATCGCGGTGGAACAGCCGGCTTATTTGTCACTGACCCACCGCCATCGGGGGCAAGCCCCCTCCCACAGTTTGATTGGCAGGGTGCCAGACAGATGCAGGTCAGGTTCGAAACCGGCTGGCCAGCGCCGGCAGGA
>NZ_JBMDIS010000125.1:0-13011 GCF_057808775.1 Pseudomonas sp. FG86
CGCCGGAAGTGGGGCGAATTATAGACTTCCAGAATCTGCCGTCAACCCTTTATTTGGAATTTCTATCAAACCACCGAAAACACCTGACATTCCTTCTATATAGGACGTGTGGCAGCGATAGTTGGGCAATATATTGCTCATTACTCAACAGTTCAGCATCATAGCGACCTCTGCTTCTCTACTATGACCTCGGACGACACACCTCAATGACCACCCCACCCCGCAGCCTGGCCTCGGCATTGTTTCCAGTAGGCCTGCTGTTAATCGCCATGGCCTCCATACAGTCCGGCGCTTCGCTGGCCAAGAGCATGTTCCCTATCATCGGCGCACAAGGCACCACGACCCTGCGCCTGATTTTCGCCAGCGTGATCATGCTGCTTCTATTACGCCCCTGGCGCGCAAAGCTGACGGCCAAGTCCCTGCGCACCGTAGTCGTCTATGGAATGGCGCTGGGCGGCATGAACTTCCTCTTCTATATGTCCTTGCGCACCGTCCCCCTGGGCATTGCAGTAGCACTCGAATTCACGGGCCCCCTCGCCGTGGCTATCTATGCATCACGGCGAGCGGTGGACTTCCTGTGGATTGCCCTCGCGATCATTGGCCTGCTCCTGCTGATCCCGATGGGGGAAGCCAGCAGTGGCATTGACTTGATCGGCGCGGGCTACGCATTGGGTGCGGGCGTCTGCTGGGCGCTGTATATCCTGTTTGGCCAAAAAGCCGGCAACGACAACGGCGTACAAACCGCCGCGCTGGGCGTCATGATTGCCGCCCTCTTCGTCGCACCGATTGGTATCGTCCATGCCGGTACTGCATTGCTGACACCCGCCCTGATCCCTATCGCCATTGGCGTCGCCATTCTGTCCACCGCCTTGCCCTATACCCTTGAAATGGTCGCCCTGACCCGACTACCCGCCCGCACCTTCGGCACGTTGATGAGCATCGAGCCCGCGTTCGGCGCGCTTTCCGGCCTGTTTTTCCTGCATGAGCACTTATCCCTCGCCCAATGGCTGGCCATCACCTGCATCATCCTGGCCTCCGTAGGCGCCACATTGACCATGCGCAATGAATCCAAACCACTGGTGCCCGCCGACTAATCATCTTTCGAGGTAGCTCTGGTATTTGCCGCTCATTTAGGCCATGTTTAGTCGGTAAACCAATGTCATTCATGGAGAATTTCGACAAGGACAGCCCGAACGCTACAATCGAGAGCGAGTAAGGCCAGCTCCAGGCTTTTTTGCGGAGCGGCTATTAAGGATAGGAATGAAGCGAATTTTGATACTGTTCATGGTCGTGGCCATTGCTGGCTGTGCCGCGACCACCAAGACAGAAGTGAAGCGGGGCAAAAAAGGGCTGCATATCAACTGTTCGGGCCTGTCGTCCTCCTGGGACCAGTGCTACACCAGTGCCACCAATTCTTGCGGAGCCAAGGGCTACCGGGTTATCGCCAAATCCGGTGACAATTCCGAGGAGCCTGGGGACTACCCCTTCGGCCTCAACCCTGCTGGCTACACCAGCCGCAGCATGATCGTCATCTGTAAGTAGTCACCCGAGCAGTCCCCTTCGACTGCTCCGATTAAATTCCTGACACAAACCTGCCCTTTGCGATGCTGTGGCTACACTCCTGCTCGATCACCGAGCCAAAGGAGTTCCCATGACGCACAACAAGAAAATCGTTTTGGTAGTGGGTGCGGGCGATGCAACCGGCAGCGCCATTGCCAAACGCTTTGCCCGCGAGGGGTATGTGGCCTGCGTCACCCGTCGCAGCGCCGACAAACTGCAGCCGCTGGTGGACAGCATCCAGCTGGCGGGCGGCCAAGCCCATGGTTTTGCTTGCGATGCACGCAAAGAAGAAGACGTTATCGCACTGATCGAACAGATCGAAAGCGAACTGGGCCCTATCGAAGTCCTCGTCTTCAATATCGGCGCCAACGTCCCCTGCAGCATCCTGGAAGAAACGGCGCGCAAATACTTCAAGATCTGGGAGATGGCGTGTTTCTCCGGATTCCTGAATGCCCGCGAAGTCGCCAAACGCATGGTTACGCGCAACCGCGGCACCATCCTGTTCACCGGCGCCACGGCAGGTCTACGTGGAGCTGCAGGGTTTGCCGCGTTCGCCGGCGCCAAGCACGGAATTCGCGCCCTCGCCCAAAGTATGGCGAGGGAATTAGGCCCCCGAGGTATCCACGTCGCCCACCTGGTGGTGGACGGCGCTATCGATACCGCGTTCATTCGCGACAATTTTCCGCAGAAATATGCCCTCAAGGATCAGGACGGCATTCTCAACCCCGACCATATCGCCGATAACTATTGGTTCCTACATAGCCAGCCACGGGACGCCTGGACTTTCGAACTGGACCTGCGCCCCTGGAACGAGCCCTGGTAGTCACGCCCTTCATAACAATAAGCAGCGAGCAGCAACCATGGATAAGACCCTGGAGTTCTTCTTCGACCTCGGCAGTCCCGCCACTTACCTGGCGTATACCCAACTCCCTGCCCTGTGCGCCGAAACCGGCGCACTGCTGGTGTATCGGCCAATACTATTAGGGGGCGTATTCAAGGCGACCGGCAACGCTTCCCCGATCACCGTCCCCGCCAAAGGTCGCTACCTGTTGGATGACCTGGCGCGATATGCCCGACGCTACAAGGTTGTGCTCAAGTTCAGCCCGCACTTCCCTATCAATACGCTGGTATTGATGAGGGCAGTTACCGGCATGCAAATGCACCAACCTGAACGCTTCCAGGCCTTCATCGACTGCCTGTTCCACGCCCTCTGGGTAGAAGGCCGTCATTTGGGAGACCCCGCCGCCGTGGCCACGGTCCTCACTGAGCAGGGTTTCGATCCGGAACAAGTATTGGCCCTGTCCAACGATGAAGTCGTAAAAGCCGCCCTCAAGGACAACACCGAACGAGCCGTTCAACGCGGGGTGTTTGGTGCGCCCAGCCTGTTTGTAAGAGATCAGTTGTTTTTCGGCCAGGACCGCCTGGAGTTTGTACGGGAAGCCCTTGGCTGAATTTCGATCGTCGACCGCCCTTGAACGTCCTCTTGCGAACCCGTCTTAGGCGGCAACGATTAATGGGGGCTCGGCATTGCGCTGTCGCCCCCCCCTGAACCGCAACCGATCAAATAGCGGCAGTGCGGACCTGCAACCACTCCAGCGCGGCACCGCTTAGCAACGGGCTCAAACGCTCCCGCACCTCGGCGTGGTAGGCGTTGAACCACTGGCGCTCATCAGCCGTCAACAACGACGGCTCCAGGCAACGTGTATCGATGGGGCACAAGGTCAGGGTTTCGAACGAGAGGAACTCACCAAACTCGGTCTTGCCCGCTTCACGGTTCAATACCAGGTTCTCGATGCGCACGCCCCAACGGCCCGGGCGATATGTACCGGGCTCAATCGAGGTGATCATGCCAGGCTGCATCGCGGTTTGCGGTGCGGTCGCGGCCTGATAGGCGATCACCTGTGGGCCCTCATGCACATTGAGGAAATAGCCTACGCCGTGACCGGTACCGTGGCCGTAGTCCACGCCCTCAGCCCAGATCGGCGCCCGCGCGATCGAATCCAACAGCGGCGAGAGGATACCCTTGGGGAAATGCGCACGGGACAGGGCGATCACACCTTTGAGTACCCGGGTACAGTCGCGCTTCTGCTCCTCGCTCGGCGTACCGATGGGCACCATCCGCGTGATATCCGTCGTGCCGCCCAGGTACTGGCCGCCCGAGTCGATCAACAGCAGGCCATCACCTTCGATCAGCGCGTGTTCTTCTTCAGTGGCATGGTAATGCGGCATGGCGCCGTTGGCGTTGAAGGCCGCAATAGTGTTGAAACTCAGTGAAACATAACCCGGGCGACGGGCGCGTGCCGCCGTTAAATGTTCGTCGATGGTCAGCTCGGTAATGCGTTCACGCCCCAGGGCGCTGTCGAGCCAGGCGAAGAATTCGCACAACGCCGCGCCATCCTGTTCCATGGCCTGGCGGATATGTTCGGCATCGGCCAAGCTCTTGCGAGACTTGGCCAGCGTGGTCGGGTTCAATCCTTCGACCAACTTGACCCCCGCATCGAGATGCTCGAGCAAACCGGCAGTCACACGTGCTGGATCAACCTGCAAACTGGCGCCCGGCGGCACGGCACGCAATGCATCAGCCACTTCGCTGTAATCGCGTAGCGTCACCCCATCCCGCGCCAACGTGGCACGCAACTCGGCATCGACCTTGCCCAGTGCCACGAACAAGGTGGCCTGCTGCTGATTGACCAGGGCAAAGGACACAAACACCGGGTTGAACGACACATCGCCGCCGCGCAGATTGAACAGCCACGCAATGTCGTCCAGCGTCGCAATGAAGTGCCAGTCGGCGCCCCGCTCTTTCAAGCTGCTGCGCAGTGCGGCAAGTTTCTCGCCACGGCTAACGGTGGCCTGGGGCGGCAGATGCGGGTAGATCGGTTGATTCGGCAACGGCGGCCGGTCTTGCCAGACCTCATTCAACAGGTCGATATCGGTACGCAAGCGCGCGCCACGCTCCGCCAGCTTGCTGCCCAGGGTTCGCGCCGAGGCCACGGCCATGACCGCACCGTCGACCGCCACCACACCGCCTTCCGGGGTTTGTTCGGCCAGCCATTCCAACGGACCGGGTTGGCCGGGTTGCAGTTTTACCAACTCGATACCGCTGCCCTTGAGCTCCTTGCTCGCCTGTTCCCAGTAACGGCTGTCAGCCCAGACACCGGCGAAGTCCGCGGTGACAATCAGTGTCCCGACCGAACCATGAAACCCCGACAACCACTGGCGACCCTGCCAGTAGCCGGGCAGGTATTCGGACAAGTGTGGATCGGCCGACGGCACCAGCAGGGCGTGAATGCCCTCGCGGCTCATCAGTTCACGGGTATGCGCAAGGCGCTGGGGCACCGTTCCATGGGTCAAAGGCTGCGTACTCATTGTGTCTCCTGCTAACCACGAATAATTGTTATGTGCTGCAAATGGATAATCAGACCGCCCAGAACGCCGGTGCACTGGCAAGGGCGGCCTTGATCAATTGCACAGCCTGGTCGATATCCTGTTCGGTGGTAAACCGGCCCAGGCTCAGGCGAATGGTTCGAGCGGCGGAGCGTGCATCATGGCCCAGCGCCAGAAGGACGTGGGACGGTGCATTGCTGGCCGAGTTGCAGGCCGACGTCGCCGAAAAGGCGATACCGGCACTCAGGGCGGCAGAATTGAATTCGCCTTCGCCGAACGTCAGGCTGAGGGTGTGCGGAATACGCTGCGCCGGGCTGCCATTGAGGCGTACGCCTGCCACCGGTGCCAACTGATCCAGCAGGCGCTGGCGCAAAGCCACGATCCGGGCCTTCTCCTCCGCAAAAGACTCCGCCGCCAAGGCAAACGCCGCCCCCATCCCCGCGATTTGATGCGTCGCCAGGGTGCCGGAACGCAAACCGCCCTCATGGCCACCGCCATGAATCTGCGCAGATACCTTCTGCTGGGCCCGAGGCCCGACATACAACGCGCCGATGCCCTTGGGACCGTACAGCTTGTGGGCGGAAAATGACATCAGGTCCACCGGCCATTGCGCCAGGTCGATAGCCACCTTGCCCGCCCCTTGCGCCGCGTCCACATGCAGCAACGCACCCTGCGCCCGCACTCGCGCGCCAATCGACGGAATGTCATTGAGGGTACCCAGTTCGTTGTTCACCAGCATCAGCGACACCAGGAAGGTGTCCTCACGCAAGGCTTCGCTGACCGCCTCGACACTGATCAAGCCATCGGCGTCCGGCACCAGGTAGGTCACGGCCACCCCGGCGTCCTGCAACTGCCGCGCGGTATCCAGGGTCGCCTTGTGCTCGATCTGGCTGGTGATGATATGCCCACCCGCCACGCCACGCGCCTGGGCCACGCCCTTGATCGCAAGGTTGTTGGATTCAGTGGCTCCGGACGTCCAGACGATCTGTCCTGGCTCGGCGCCCACCAGCTCGGCCACCTGGCGACGTGCCTGTTCAACCGTTTGCCGGGCCGCTTGGCCGAACGCATGGGAACTGGACGCAGGGTTGCCAAAGTTGGCATTGAAGCCCAGGCACTCGACCATCACCTGGATGACCCGCTCATCCACCGGCGTGGTGGCGGCGTAGTCGAAATACAGCGGACGTTTATTCATGACGTTAAAGACTCGCAGAGCAGGTTCCCGAGAGCAGCGTCTCAGGGGCATCGACCGGAACAGAGGTGGTCAGGTTTACCTGGTCAAATGCCATTAGAAAAGGATGACTTTATGTAAATGTGCGTAGGAACGCTCCTGAAATTCAGCTTAACAGGCTGAAGTCGCTCCATGGCAAACAAAAAACCCGAGATTCCTTAAGGGAAACCTCGGGTTCTTCAGCACGGCGCAGCCACTCAACTGGGGCGCCCATGCAAGGTCACGCTGCGCTCGGCATTCATTTCACCCTGGCGATCAAAACCGAAGGGCTTCTGTGGCTGGCCGGTCAGTGCGGCGCGCTGCTGTTGGTATTCATCAAACGACAAGCCGCGACGGCTCAGCGCTTCCAGAGCCAATTGCTTGGTTTCTTCAGCGGTGTAAGGACGTGATTCCGGCGAGGGATGTGTCGCACAGCCGGTGAGGAAGGAAGCGACAAGTAATACGCAAACAGCGAGTGACTGGTTCATGGCGAAGGCTCTGCGAAGGAGGTTTAAGTCAATGAACACAGGCTACTCCCGCCCCCGCACAGTGAAAAATCATCGTCCGTGATAGTCGCTATCACCCGCCGCGGCACCCTCGATAACCAAGCCCACATATTCTTTTACGATCTATTAATATGGAAATACGTTCATTTACGGAATAAAAACAACCCACTATAACTAGCTGCACGCCGGGCCCCAGTGTTCGCCAGGCAACTGTTGCGCAGGCAACAGTCATTCAACAATTCACCAGGCAGACAACAGCAACACTTTTCAGCAGTGAGCCTGTAACCCGCAGCCGGCAAGGCCTGCGCCCATTGGTACAGCTCTTGCTCAGCCCACGTACTTCACTCGCAATGAACCACTGTTGAAAAGGAACTGTTCATGACCCGTCCCCTGAATGTCGTTGCCCTCTCCGGCGGAACCTGGCGCCCGTCCCGTACCCTGGTGCTGACCCAAGCGGTACTCGCCGAACTGGCCAGCCTGCTGCCGATCCAGACCACCCTGATCGAACTGGGCGACATTGCCCGGCCACTGGGCGGCGCGCTGTCGCGCGATGAGCTGCCAGCAGAGATCGAAGCGCAACTGGTGGCCATCGAGCAAGCCGACCTGCTGATCGTCGCCGCACCGGTCTATCGCGGCTCCTACCCCGGCCTGCTCAAGCACCTGTTCGACCTGGTCGGCCTGAACGCGCTGATCAACACGCCGATATTGCTCGCAGCCACCGGCGGCAGTGAACGCCATGCACTGGTCCTTGATCACCAACTGCGGCCGTTATTCAGCTTCTTCCAAGCCTTGACCTTGCCGATTGGCGTGTATGCCACCGAGGCCGACTTCACCGACTACCAAATAACCAGCGAGCCCTTGAAGGGCCGTATTCGTCTTGCTGCAGAACGCGCGGCGCCCTTGTTTGCCGCGCACTCCACTTCTCTGCTGAAAATCGCTTAAGGATTTGTCATGGATGTTTTCTGGTTCCTGCCAACACATGGCGACGGTCATTACCTGGGCACGACCCAAGGTGCGCGGCCAGTCACCCTCAACTATCTGAAACAGGTCGCCCAAGCGGCTGACAGCCTCGGCTACTACGGCGTACTGATTCCAACCGGCCGCTCGTGCGAAGACTCCTGGGTCATCGCCTCGGCGTTGGTCCCCCTGACAGAACGCCTGCGCTACCTGGTGGCGATTCGCCCGGGCATCATCTCGCCCACGGTGTCGGCGCGCATGGCGGCGACCCTCGATCGCCTGTCCAATGGCCGCTTGCTGATCAACGTGGTGACTGGCGGTGACCCCGACGAAAACCGTGGCGACGGCAGCTTCCTCGATCACAGCGAGCGCTATGAAGTCAGCGACGAATTCCTCAAGATCTGGCGCCGTGTGTTGCAGGGCGAATCGGTGGACTTTGAGGGTAAGCACCTGCGCGTGCAGAATGCCAAGGCGCTTTACCCGCCCGTGCAGAAGCCGTACCCACCGCTGTATTTCGGCGGTTCCTCGGACGCCGCCCATGACCTCGCCGCCGAACAGGTGGACGTGTACCTGACCTGGGGCGAACCCCCGGCCGCCGTCGCGGAAAAACTCGCGGATGTGCGTGAACGGGCCGCGCGTCATGGCCGCACCGTGAAGTTCGGCATCCGCCTGCATGTGATCGTGCGCGAGACCGAAGAAGACGCCTGGAAAGCCGCCGACAAACTGATCGAGCACATCAGCGACGACACCATCGCCGCGGCACAAAAATCGTTTTCGCGCTTTGACTCCGAAGGCCAGCGCCGCATGGCCGCCCTGCACGACGGGCGCCGCGACAACCTGGAAATCGCCCCCAACCTGTGGGCCGGTGTCGGCCTGGTACGCGGTGGTGCCGGTACCGCGCTGGTGGGCAACCCGCAGCAAGTGGCCGAGCGCATCAAGGAATACGCAGACCTGGGCATCGAGAGCTTTATCTTCTCCGGCTACCCGCACCTGGAAGAGGCGTATCGCTTTGCCGAGTTGGTGTTCCCGTTATTGCCGGAACCTTATGCCAGCCTGGCCGGGCGCGGCATCACCAACCTGACGGGGCCGTTCGGCGAAATGATCGCCAACGATGTACTGCCCGCCAAGCCCTGAGATCAATGAAGCCTGCCTTAGGTGGGAGGCGGCTTGCCCCCGTTTGCGGCGGGTCAGCCACGTAACTGGCAACTGACACACCGCTATCGGGGCAAGCCCGCTCCCACCTTTGGCCTTCATTGCCAAATAGACATTGAGGAACACCGCGTGACAGCCAAACCCCACAGCGTCCTGCCCTCCCCTTTGCAGACCGCCAAGTTGCTGGCCGCCGATTTCGCCCTCACCGCCGTCGAACGCGACGAACGCGGTGGCACGCCGAAAACCGAACGGGATGCCCTGCGCCAAAGCGGCCTGCTGGCCCTGAGTATTCCCACCCAATACGGTGGCCTCGGCGCACGTTGGAGTGACACCCTGGGCATCGTGCGCGAGTTCGCCAAGGTCGACAGCTCAATCGCCCATGTCTTCGGCTTCCACCACCTGATGCTCGCCACCGTGCGCCTGTTTTCGCGCCAGGACCAATGGCAACCCTGGTTCGAACAGACCGCGCGCCAGAACTGGTTCTGGGGCAACGCCCTCAACCCGCTGGACACACGCACGGTAGTCAAGGATTTCGGCGGCTGGCGCGAATTTTCCGGCAAGAAGAGCTTCTGCTCCGGCGCCAGCGATTCAGAAATGCTCATCGCCTCGGCCGTGGATGAAAGCGCTGGCGGCAAGTTGCTGATCGCCGCCATCCCCAGCGGGCGCAGCGGCATCACCCTGCACAACGACTGGAACAATATCGGCCAGCGCCAGACCGACAGCGGCAGTGCCAGCTTCGAACGGGTACGCGTGGAGGAGTCGGAACTGCTACTCGACCCCGGCCCGCTGAGCACACCCTTCGCCTGTCTGCGCCCACTGATCGCCCAGCTGACCTTTACCCATATGTTCCTCGGGATTGCCGAAGGGGCCTTCGAAGAAGCACGCCATTACACCCTGACCGAAACCCGTTCGTGGCACAAATCCAGCGCCGAGGACGTGCGCCAGGACCCTTACGTGCTGCACCACTACGGTGAGTTCTGGGTGGCCCTGGAAGGTGTGCGCCTGCTGGTGGAACGCGCCGCCGAATTGCTCGACCACGCCTGGGCCAAAGGCCCCGGCCTCAGCGAAAACGAACGCGGCCAACTGGCCATCGCGATCGCCACCGCCAAGGTTGCCGCCACCCGCCAAGGCCTGGAGCTGTGCAGCCGCCTGTTTGAAGTCACCGGCGCGCGCTCCACCCATGCTTCGCTGCGCCTGGACCGCCATTGGCGCAACCTGCGCACGCAAACCCTGCACGACCCCGTGGACTACAAACTCCACGAACTCGGGGACTGGGCGTTGAACCAATCCCTGCCGACTCCCACGTTCTATTCCTAAGAGAGGTGCCCATGCAGCTTTTAACCCTACCGCCCTCGCCCGCCCTCGCGACCTCGATCCGCGCCACAGCCCAGGTCTTCGAAGACCCGAAATCCCAGGCGCTGCTCGACCATATCCAGCAAGTGGCGCCCAGCGAAGCCAGCGTGCTGATCATCGGCGAGACCGGCACCGGTAAAGAGCTGGTGGCGCGCCATATTCATAACCTCAGCGCACGACGCAACCGGCCGTTCGTGGCGGTGAACTGCGGGGCTTTCTCTGAATCCCTGGTGGAGGCCGAATTGTTCGGCCATGAAAAAGGCGCCTTTACCGGTGCCCTCAGCGCCAAGGCCGGCTGGTTCGAAGAGGCTGACGGCGGCACCTTGTTCCTCGATGAAATCGGCGATTTGCCGATGGCGATCCAGGTCAAATTGTTGCGGGTATTGCAGGAACGGGAAGTGGTGCGCCTCGGTTCGCGCAAAAGCATTCCCATTGATGTGCGTGTGCTCGCCGCGACCAACGTGCAACTGGAAAAAGCCATCAATGCCGGGCATTTCCGCGAAGACCTCTACTATCGGCTCGATGTGGTCAGCCTGGAACTCAGCCCGCTGCGCGAGCGGCCCGGCGATATCCTGCCGCTGACCCGGCATTTTATCGAAGCCTATAGCCAGCGCCTGGGCTATGGCCCGATCACCATCAGCCGCGAAGCCGAGCACAAACTCAAAAGCTACAGCTGGCCGGGCAACATCCGCGAACTGGAAAACGTGATCCACCACACTCTGCTGATCTGCCGCAATGGCGTGATCGAACGCGACGACCTGCGCCTGTCGAACATGCGTATCGAGCGCCAGGACGACAGCCAGCACAACACCGACAACAGTGCCGAAGCCTTGCTTGAACGGGCCTTTCAAAAACTGTTCGAAGAACAGGCCGGCGCCCTGCATGAAAAGGTCGAAGACGCGTTACTACGCGCCGCCTACCGGTTCAGCCATTACAACCAGGTCCATACCGCCAACCTGCTGGGCCTGAGCCGCAACGTCACACGCACGCGCCTGATCAAGATCGGCGAGTTGGCGGTAAACAAGCGCCGCCCCGGCGAAAACGTGCAAGGCGAGCGCATGCTGCACCTATCCATTTAGGCGACAGTGCAACGCGTTGTCATGGCTGCGCTCGAAACTGCGCAGCACCTGGAACGAACCGAAGGTCACGGCCGTGGCCTGGTGGGCGCGAATCAATGTCCAGAAATCTTCCTCTCCATGCTCGAAACACTTGAAGGCCGCCTCGCCGTCTTCACGCGAGCGCCATTGCAGGTAATTGAGCACCCGTCGTCCGTCATCGCTGACCTGCACACTCGCATTGATAAAGCCGCCATGGCCCTGGGCCAGACGTTCGCTCTGAATAGTCAGGGCTGCCACCAGGGCAAATTGTTGCCGGGGTTCGATCTGAAACTCGATCAATTGAGTGAAGCTGCGATTTTTCTCTGATACCTGCATGAACACTCCCCTTTCTCTGTAGGCAGAATCTTGCGATTCGATGCCACGCAGGGTAAAACCTCTAGTTAAGTCAAGGTCAAGCGCTTCTCTGGAGTTTTTCATGCTCAACAAGGAACTCACCGTCGGCCAATTGGCCGCGCGCAGTGGCGTTGCGGTCACGGCGCTGCACTTCTATGAATCCAAAGGGTTGATCAAGAGCAACCGTAACGCTGGCAACCAGCGCCGTTACCCACGGGATGTATTGCGGCGCGTGGTGGTGATCAAGATCGCCCAGCGCTTGGGCATTCCCCTGGCGACGATTGGCCAGGCATTACAGACGCTGCCGGATGGTCGTACGCCGACCACTGAGGATTGGGAGCGTTTGTCGGCGCTGTGGCGAGAGGATCTGGATGAGCGCATCAACAAGTTGATACTGCTGCGCGACAAGCTCAGTGGTTGTATTGGCTGCGGGTGTTTGTCGCTGCAAGCGTGCCCGCTGCGTAATCAGGCTGACCAGCTCGGTGAACATGGGCCTGGGGCCCAGCTGTTGGAACCCACGCCGCAATCCTGAGTTGGGAATGCGCCCCCCCTTTGATCGCCATGGGTTTTAGAAACCCGGTGCGATATCACTTTCGTCACGCGTCAGGATGAACTGGCGCAGTTCACCGCGATTGAACGCCTTGCCGCCACGGCATGCACAGGTCGCCGATGCTGTCCGGCCGACACCTCGTCGGCTGCCTGCAAGCCACGATCGGCGTGGCCTATAGTGAAAAGGCCGTCCCTCCACAACCACAATCAAGGAGAACGATATGAGCGTTAAGCCTATTCCCGAGGGCTACCACAGCGTCACGCCTTATATGGGCATCGACAAAGCGAGTGATGCCATCGATTTCTACAAAAAAGCCTTTGGCGCCACACAAGTCATGCGCCTGGATATGCCCGATGGCAAAGTCGGCCATGCCGAGCTGCGCATTGGCGACTCGGCGATCATGCTGGGCTCACCCTGCGAGGAAATGGCCCTGCGTAATCCGGGCGAGCACACCAGTGTCGGTTTGCACCTGTATGTGAACGATGTGGACGCGCAATTCAAGCAAGCCGTGGCGGCAGGCGCCACCGTAGTGTCCGAACCGAAGGACCAGTTTTATGGCGACCGGTCGGCGAGCGTGAAGGATCCGTTCGGTCACCTGTGGTTCCTGGCCACGCGCAAGGAGGATTTGACCGAAGCACAGATCCGCGAACGTGCCATGGACATGTTCAAGCAAGGCTGAAGTCCATGAGGCGATACAACTTGCTCCTGATAACGGTGGATCAGTTGACATTTAATTGACTGATGTACCGCCATCGGGAGCAAACCTCCTCTTATAAAACAAAATAACTTATTGATTATTAAGAATTAAAATCTTCCCTTAAACGACCGCATTTTTGTGGCAAGCGGGCTTGTTGTGGCGAGCGGGCTTGCCCCGCGTTGGGCTGCGCA
>NZ_JBMDIS010000126.1:0-12868 GCF_057808775.1 Pseudomonas sp. FG86
GCGGAACCCTAAGTAGCCGTTACCGCAGCAACGGATATGTACTCATTCCACTCCAGCATCCTGGTCGGCCCAGAGGCCGCCATCGGGGGCAAGCCCCCTCCCACATTGGCCTCTGTTGCCTGGACAAGGGTTCCAGGCTCAGACCCAACCACCATCCACAATAAAATTCTGCGCCGAACACATCGCCGACGCATCGGAAGCAAGAAACAACGCCATATTGGCGATATGCTCCGGCAGCACACTGCCCGGCAGGCACTGACTGCGGCTGATCAGCTCCTTGGCAGCGTCATCCACCCACATGGCCAGCTGTTTTTCAGTCATCACCCAACCCGGCACCAGCGTGTTCACACGGATACGGTTCGGCCCCAATTCCCGTGCCAGCGCGCGGGTCATGCCGTGGGCGGCGGCCTTGCTGGCGGCGTACACCGGGTAGCCGGCCGAGGCCATCATCCAGCCGACGGAGCCGAGGTTGATGATCGAGCCGCTGCCGGCGCGCTTCATCATCGGCACCACGGCCTTGGCGGCAAAGAAGGCGTGTTTCAGGTTGACGGAAATCAGCTTGTCGAAGGTTTCCGAATCGACTTCTTCCAGGGTGTGGCGCACGTCATTGGCGGCGTTGTTCACCAGCACGGTGATCGGCCCCAGGGAATGCTCGAAGCGCCCTATCGCCGCCTTGTAGGCGATTTCATCGGTGATGTCGCAGCACACGAATTCCACAGCATGCCCCCGCGAACTCAACAGAGCCGCCAGGCGTTCGCCCTGGCTTTGCGCGCGGTCCACAAACCCGACCCTGGCACCCTGCGCGGCGAAGGCCCGCACCATGAATTCGCCGATCCCCGAGGCGCCCCCGGAAATCAATACGGTCTTGCCGTTGAGGTCGGGATAAACGGCGTGTTCAGTACTCATAAAAGGATGCCTCGATCAATTAGTCTTATTTTATTTTACGAAATTGGCGTTTAAGGCTATAAATTCGCTGTCATATCGACAAAATATCGCACATTAGTAGAACTATTCCA
This sequence comes from Pseudomonas sp. FG86, assembly GCF_057808775.1. Lineage (NCBI taxonomy): Bacteria > Pseudomonadati > Pseudomonadota > Gammaproteobacteria > Pseudomonadales > Pseudomonadaceae > Pseudomonas > Pseudomonas sp. FG86. The sequence continues at coordinate 1,017 of NZ_JBMDIS010000126.1, forward strand.
TCCAAAACAACAAAAGGAAGTTCGACCATGAAGCACCCTCGATACCTGCTGTCCGGCCTGGCGCTGTCCATGATGATCGCCAGCGGTGGCGCCCAGGCAGCCGGTTTGTCCAGCGAGCAAAAACCTTTCGGTAAAACCAACGACGGCACCGCCGTCGAGCAGTACATCTTGCGCAACAGCCATGGCATGCAAGCCACGGTGATCACTTACGGCGGTGTGTTGCAGTCGCTGAAGGTGCCGGACAAACACGGCAAGCTCGACGACGTGGTCCTGGGCTTTGACGACGTACAGGGCTACCAGGCCGGCACGGCGTTTTTCGGCGCGACCATCGGGCGCTTTGGCAATCGCCTGGCGGGCGGCGCCTTTGCGCTCGACGGCAAGCGCTACCAGGTGCCACTCAACGACGGCCCCAATTCGCTGCATGGCGGCGCCCAGGGTTTCGACAAGCAGGTGTGGAAAGCCGAGCCGGTCAAGGATAAGGATTCAGTCGGTGTGAAGCTGAGCTACCTGTCCAAGGACGGTGAAATGGGCTTCCCCGGCAACCTGAAAACCGAGGTCACCTATCGTCTCAATGACCAGAATGAACTGCATATCGACTACACCGCCACCACCGACAAACCCACGGTGCTTAACCTCACTAACCACAGCTATTTCAACCTGGCCGGCGCGGGGAATGGCGACATCCTCAAGCAGGTCGCGACCTTGCATGCCAGCCACTACACGCCAGTCAACGCCACCTTGATTCCCACGGGCGAACTGGCGCCGGTCAATGGCACGCCGATGGATTTCCTGAAACCTACGCCTATCGGCCAGCACATCAAGGATGACCATCCGCAGCTCAAATTTGCCGAGCCCAAACAGGGCGGGTTTGATTTCAACTGGGCGCTGGACACCCAAGGCAATATCAAACAACTCGCCGCCGAGGTACACGACCCCGCCTCCGGACGGCGCTTGCAGTTGTACACCACCGAGCCTGGGGTGCAGTTCTATACCAGCAACTTCCTCGACGGTTCGGTAAAGGGCAAGGGCGGCAAGACCTACCTGCACTGGAGCGGTTTCACCCTGGAAACCCAGCACTTCCCGGATGCGCCGAACCAGCCCAAGTTTGCGTCAACCCGCCTGGACCCTGGACAGACTTATCGGCAGAACACCGTCTTCAAGTTCTCCGCTGACTGACGCGGTTTATATAAGCGCTGTCGAGCTTTAGCGAGGCTGCCTCGCTAACGCTCGACAGCGCCCACATTGGATCAGTGTTAAGTGTGGACGCAGTGCAACGGCGAGAGAAAACCTATCAGTTCCACAAGCCGATTTTCTCCAGCTCCTGCTTGAAGTTGTCGCGGGTGATCAGGGTCACTTCGTCCATGGCCGTGTATTTCGGTGGTTCCTTGCCGGTGGTCACCCAGTCGAACATCATCTTCGCGGTGTTGTAGCCCTCGATATGCGGGCTGGGCAGCATCGAGCCGAAGAAGCCACTGTTGGGTTTCTTCAGTTCGCCGATGGCGTCGGTGCCATTGATGCCGATGCCGATGACATTGGCGGCGGCGAAGCCGGCGCTCTCAGTGGCACGCACGCCGCCGAGCACGGTGTTGTCGTTCATGCCGCCGATGATCAGGTTTTTCGCGCCGGCGGGCAGCTTGACCAGGGCCGAGTTGGTGGCGTCCATGCTGCCGGGGACGTCGAGGGTTTTCAGCGCAGCCGTCAGAATGTGGTCCTTGGGAATACCGGCCTCCTCCAGGGATTTGATCGAGCCATCGGTGCGTTTCTTGCCGGTGTCGAGTTCATTGAAGGTGTTGATCACCGCGTAGGTGTCCTTCCAGTCCCAACCGCGTTTTTTCGCTTCGGCCGCCATGGCCGCGCCTTGTTTCTGGCCCACTTCAAACGCAGCCATGCCCAGGTACGGCACGTCTTCCATGAAGTTGCCCTTGGCGTCGACAAAGCGGTCATCCACGGCGATCACTTTCAAACCGTTGGCCTTGGCCTTGGCGACGATGGCCGGGCCCAGGGACACGTCCGGCGGGCAGATCACAAAGCCCTTGGCGCCGTTGGCGGCCAGGCTGTCGATGGCCGAGAGGGTTTTCTCGCCATCGGGCACGGCGATCTTGATCACCTTGAAGCCATGTTCCTTGCCGGCTTTTTCGGCAAAGGCCCATTCGGTCTGGAACCACGGCTCCTCGGCCTGCTTGACCAGAAAACCGATCTTCACTTCTTCAGCGGCCAGCAACAGCCCGCTCAAGCTCATGGCCGAGACCGCCACAGCGGCGCAGCACAGGGAACGCAAACCACGACGACGTTTCATACGGGTGACTCCTTGTTGTTGTTTTTTGTTTGCTGTTTTTGTAGGAGCGAGCTTGCTCGCGAAAAACGTTAACGATGACGCGTACATCCTGAATGCACACGACGCGCTCAGGCTTTTCGCGAGCACGCTCGCGCCTACAGCTAACCGGCAAAACGATGGCAAGGCTTGCCGGGTACATCGACTTCGATGGCCAGCACCGCGCCGTCCAGAGGGTGATCCAATGGGCTGGCGGCGCTGGTGATATACAAGGTCGTGAGGTTGGGGCCACCGAATACGCAACTGGTGGGGCGGCTCACGGGCAACTCGATAATGCGGTCCACCTCACCATCGGGCGTCAGGCGCAGCAGGCAACTGCCGTCCCAACGGGCGTTCCAGATGTAGCCTTCAGTGTCCATGGCCGAGCCATCCGGCCCGCCGCGTACGTGCGGGCCGAACCACAGCGTTGCGGGCTCGAGTTGACCGTCGGCCTGGATCGCATGCTGGTAGAGCGTGGCATCCAGGCTGTCGCCGAAATGCACCTGGCTGCCGTCCTCGCTCCACAGCAAGGTGTTGGGAATACCCAGGCCGTGCAGCAACGGCGTGACCTGCCCGTCTGCATCGATGCGAAACAGGCCACCGGAGCGCCGCGTGATCGGCAGGTCTTCGCCGTGTTCGCCGATGTTGTTCTGCATGGTACCCAGCCACAGGCGGCCCTGGGCATCGCAGCGGGCTTCATTGCCACGGTTGCCCGGTTGCGGGTCGGCCACGCAGAGCAAGGTCAGGGCCTGGGTCGCCAGGTCCAGCCGATAGACGCCACTGCTCAAGGTCACCAGCGCATCACCGCTTTCACACGGGATAAACGCCGAAACGTGCTCGGGCAACTGCCAGATCTGCAAGTGCCCGCCCATCAGGCGCAGTGCCTGTTTGCCGGCGATATTGACCCAGTACAGTGCCTGGGTCGGCACGTCCCAGAACGGACCTTCCCCCAGTTGCGCACGGTGTTCAGTGACAGCGGTACACGACATGTCGCCTCCTGATTGTGGTTTACAGCGGGTCGCGCGATGGCGTGCCATCCACCAGGCGCTGGATACGCAATGGGTTGGCGTTTTTCAACGCGTCGGGCAGCAGGCTATCAGGGTAGTTCTGGAAGCACACCGGGCGCAGGAAACGGTCGATGGCCAAGGTGCCGACCGAGGTGCCACGGGCGTCGGAGGTCGCCGGGTACGGCCCGCCGTGGACCATCGCATCGCAGACTTCCACGCCGGTCGGGTAGCCGTTGAGCAGGATGCGCCCGACTTTCTGTTCCAGCAGCGGCGTGAGCTCGGCGAACTGTTGAAAGTCCGCCGGTTCGCCAATGATCGTCGCCGTGAGCTGGCCGTGCAGGCCGTGCAAGGCGGCAGTGAGTTGGGCCTGGTCGGCGACTTCGACGAACACCGTGGTCGGGCCGAAGACTTCCTCCTGCAACACTTCGTCGCCGTCGATCAACAGGCGTACATCGGCCTTGAACACTTGCGGCTGCGCCTGGTTGCCGGCCTGGACGCTGCCCGCCAGGTGCTGGATGCCAGGGTGCGCCAGGAGTTTCTCCAGGCCCTTGGCATAGCTGCCCAGGGTGCCGGCATTGAGCATGGTTTGGGCGGGTTGATCGCCGATCAATTGCGCCACCTGCTGGGTGAACGCAGTGAACGCCGGCGACGCGATACCGATCACCAGGCCGGGGTTGGTGCAGAACTGGCCGCAGCCTTGCACCACCGAGGCGGTCAGGTCGCGGGCGACGGTGTCGGCCCTGGCCTGCAACGCCTGGGGCAACACAATCACCGGGTTGATGCTCGACATCTCGGCAAACACCGGGATCGGCTGCGGGCGCGCCGCCGCCATGTCGCACAAGGCGCGGCCGCCCTTGAGCGAGCCGGTAAAGCCCACTGCCTGGATCGCCGGGTGCTTGACCAGCGCTTCGCCAACGCCGCCGCCGAAAATCATATTGAACACACCCGCCGGCATTTCGCTGGCCGCAGCCGCGCGCATGATCGCATCGGCCACCTGTTCCGCCGTGGCCATGTGCCCGCTGTGGGCCTTGAACACCACCGGGCAGCCGGCCGCCAGTGCGGCAGCGGTGTCGCCGCCCGCGGTGGAAAACGCCAGGGGAAAGTTGCTCGCGCCAAACACGGCGACCGGGCCCAGGCCGATGCGGTATTGGCGCAGGTCCGGGCGTGGCAGCGGCTGGCGATCGGGTAACGCCTTGTCGATACGGGCACCATAGAAATCACCACGGCGCAGCACCGTAGCGAACAGGCGCATCTGGCCGCTGGTGCGCCCACGCTCGCCTTTGATACGTGCGGCGGGCAGCGCGGTTTCGCGGCAGACCAACTCGATGAAATTATCGCTCAGGGCATCCAGCTCGTCGGCGATCGCGTCCAGGAACTGCGCGCGGCGCGCGGCACTCAAGGCGCGGTAGGCCGGGTAAGCCGCAGCGGCGGCCTGGGCGGCGGCGTCGACCTCCTCCGGCGTGGCCTGGTAGAACGCCTGCGGCAAGGCTTCGCCCGTGCTGGCATCGACGCTGTGCAGCTTGACGCTGCCGTTGGCGCTGCGATGGCCGCCGATATAGTTGTGGCCGAGGAACTGGGGCATGTTGATCTCCTTAAAGGGGGGTGACTTGGCCGGGTTCGAATGCCGCATCGCTGCTGCCGACACCGTTGATCAACGGCGCGCCGAACTCGGCCTGGCTGATCTCGAACACATCGCCCGGCAGGGTACGTATACCGTCGGCGAATGACAGGGTGGCGGTGCCGAAGAAGTGAACATGCACATCGCCGGGGGTCAGGAACTGGCTGTACTTGAAATGGTGGTATTCGAGGTTTTCCAGGCTGTGGCACATATTGGCCTCGCCACTGAGGAATTCGTTCCGCCAGATTTCCTCGCCGTGACGCAAGATGCGGCTGGTGCCCGCCAGGTGCTGCGGTAACTCGCCCACGCGCAGCTCCGGGCCAAAGCTGCAACTGCGCAGTTTGGAATGGGCCAGGTACAGGTAGTTCTTGCGCTCCATGACGTGGTCGGAGAACTCGTTGCCCACCGCAAACCCCAGGCGATAAGGCTTGCTGTCAGGGCCGATGACGTACAGGCCACCGATCTCCGGCTCTTCGCCCGCGTCTTCGGCGAACGGCGGCACCGGAAAAGCCGCGCCCGGGCGCACGACGATGCGGCCATCACCCTTGTAGAACCACTCGGGCTGCACGCCCGCCTGGCCGGCTGCTGGCTTGCCGCCCTCCAGGCCCCACTTGAAGATGCGCATGGTGTCGGTCAGTGCGGTTTCGTCAGCGCCCTGGTGCATCTTGTCGCGGGCCGAGGCGCTGCCCAGGTGGGTCAGGCCGGTGCCGCTGATCAGCATATGGGCCGGGTCCGGGTGGTCCAGCGGCGGCAGGACTTTCAGGTCGGCCAGCAACGCCGCGTAGTCATGGCTGGCGCCCAGGCCGAGACGCTCTACCTGCTGCTGCAAGTTGATGCCCGCCTCGATAGCGGCCAGTGCCAGTTCGCGCACGCTGCGCGCGGTTTGCACTTCGCGCAGTTGGTTGCCATCCACCACGCCGACCCGACGCTCACCGTTGTTTGATTCGAACTGCACTAAACGCATGAAGCTTCTCCCTGATTAAGTACGTGTGGCGCCACGGGCACTGGCGGCGAATTGATCGACCGGCAGGACGTGCTTGCGCTCCAGCAGGCGGTAGACCACGCCGGTCAAGACCAGCCCGAACACCATGACCCCGGACAGGAAGTACAAGCCCGAGGCGAGGTTGCCGGTGTATTCCTTGAGTGCACCGATCACGAACGGACCGATATAGCCGCCAAGGTTGCCCACCGAGTTGATCAAGGCAATGCCCGCCGCCGCACTGGCGCCGGCAAAGAAGCGCCCCGGCAAGGTCCAGAACACCGCCGTGCAGGAAAACAGCGCGAAGGCCGCCAGGCACAGCGCGGCCATTTGCAGCACCGGCACACTCAGCCAGGCGCTGAAGAACAGGCCGATGGCGCCCAGTACATAAAGCACGGCCAGGTGGCCGTAGCGATCATTCAGGCGGTCGGAACTGCGCGGGATGATCAGCAGGCCGATGATCCCGAAAATGTACGGCACGGCGGAGATAAAACCGGTGACCAGGTCGGTGCCGCCGAACTGCTTGATCAGGGTCGGCAGCCACAGGCCCAGGCCATAGATGCTCAGGGTCACCGGCAGGTAGAACAGCGCCAGCAGCAACACACGCTGGTCCTTCAGGGCGTGCAACGGGTTGCCGTGACGTGTCTGCCCATAGGTTTGCAGGTCTTTATTCAGCTCGCCGGTGAGCCAGGCTTTTTCATCGTCGCTCATCCATTTGACCTGCTTGGGGCCATCCGGCAGGTAGCGCAGCACCGGCCAGGTCAGCAGGATCGCCGGGGTGCCGATCACGATAAACAGCCACTGCCAGCCGTGCAGCCCGAGGATGCCGTCCATGCCCAGCAAGCCACCGGAGACCGGGCCGGTGATCATCATCGCGATGGGTTGGGACAGGATGAACAGCCCGAGGATCTTGCCGCGATGGCGAATCGGAAACCATTGGGTGATGTAGTACAGCACGCCGGGGAAGAACCCCGCTTCGGCCGCGCCCAGCAGGAAGCGCATCACGTAGAAGCTGTGCGGCCCCTGCACAAACGCCATGCCAATGGTGATCGCGCCCCAGGTCAGCATGATGCGTGCGAACCAACGCCGCGCGCCGAAGCGGTCGAGCATCAGGTTGCTGGGGATCTCGAACAGGAAGTAGCCAATGAAGAACAGCCCCGCGCCCAAGCCGTAGGCCGCGTCACCGATGCCGACGTCGGCGCCCATGTGCAACTTGGCGAACCCGACCGCCGAACGGTCCACATAGGCGATCAGGTACAGCAGGATCAGGAAGGGAATCAGTTTCAGCGTAATGCGCCGGATAAGCCGCAGTTCCTGGCTCATGGGGGTCGATCTCCGATTGTTGTTCTTATAGAAGCTCGGGGGACGCCTCTCGCGAAAATCCGCCAGGGCCAACCCTCAGTTGAGATCGACTATATAGTAGTACTATTTACTAAACAACACTTCCAAAGCGTCGATTTTGCGCTTATGTTTAGCTTCAGATAGAACATATAGTCATACAATAAGAGAATCGATCATGTCTGATAAAAAGCCCGGCCTACGCTCCGCCCAGTGGTTTGGTACCGCCGACAAAAACGGCTTCATGTACCGCAGCTGGATGAAGAACCAGGGCATTGCCGACCATCAGTTCCATGGCAAGCCGATCATCGGTATCTGCAACACCTGGTCGGAGCTGACCCCGTGCAACGCGCATTTCCGCCAGATCGCCGAGCACGTCAAACGTGGCGTGATCGAGGCCGGCGGCTTCCCGGTGGAATTCCCGGTGTTCTCCAACGGCGAATCCAACCTGCGCCCTACCGCCATGCTCACCCGCAACCTGGCGAGCATGGACGTGGAGGAAGCCATTCGCGGCAACCCGATCGACGGTGTGGTGCTGCTGACGGGCTGCGACAAAACCACCCCGGCCCTGCTGATGGGCGCGGCCAGTTGCGACGTGCCGGCCATCGTGGTCACGGGTGGGCCGATGCTCAACGGTAAGCACAAGGGCCAGGACATCGGCTCGGGCACCGTGGTGTGGCAACTCAGTGAACAGGTCAAGGCCGGCACCATTACCCTGGATGACTTCCTCGCGGCCGAAGGCGGCATGTCGCGCTCGGCGGGCACCTGCAACACCATGGGCACCGCGTCGACCATGGCCTGCATGGCCGAGGCGCTGGGCACGTCCCTGCCCCACAATGCGGCGATCCCCGCCGTGGATGCGCGGCGTTATGTATTGGCTCATATGTCGGGCATGCGTGCGGTCGAGATGGTGCGCGAAGACTTGAAGCTGTCGAAGATCCTCACCAAGGAGGCGTTCGAAAACGCGATCCGCGTGAACGCGGCCATCGGGGGTTCCACCAACGCCGTGATCCATTTGAAAGCCATCGCCGGGCGCATCGGCGTCGAGCTCGATCTGGACGACTGGACCCGCATCGGCCGTGGCATGCCGACCATTGTCGACCTGCAACCGTCGGGGCGCTTCCTGATGGAAGAGTTCTACTATGCCGGTGGCCTGCCCGCCGTACTGCGTCGCCTCGGTGAAGCCAACCTGATCCCGCACCCGAACGCCTTGACCGTCAACGGCAAGACCCTGGGCGAAAACACCCAGGACTCGCCGATCTACGGCCAGGACGAAGTGATCCGCACCCTCGACAACCCGATCCGCGCCGACGGCGGCATCTGCGTGCTGCGCGGCAACCTGGCGCCATTGGGCGCAGTGCTCAAGCCCTCGGCGGCCAGCGCCGAGCTGATGCAGCATCGCGGCCGTGCGGTGGTGTTCGAGAATTTCGACATGTACAAGGCCCGCATCAACGACCCGGAGCTGGACGTGGATGCCAACTCGATCCTGGTCATGAAGAACTGCGGGCCCAAGGGTTACCCAGGCATGGCCGAAGTCGGCAACATGGGCTTGCCGGCCAAGCTGCTGGCCCAGGGCGTGACCGACATGGTGCGGATTTCCGATGCCCGCATGAGCGGCACGGCGTATGGCACGGTGGTCTTGCATGTGGCGCCGGAAGCCGCGGCCGGCGGACCGTTGGCTGCCGTGCAAGAAGGCGACTGGATCGAACTTGACTGCGCCAACGGCCGCCTGCACCTGGACATCCCCGACGCCGAGCTGGCGGCGCGCATGGCCGACCTGAAACCGCCGCAGAACCTGATCGTCGGCGGCTATCGCCAGCTGTACATCGACCATGTGCTGCAGGCCGACCAGGGTTGCGACTTTGACTTCCTGGTCGGTTGCCGAGGGGCGGAAGTCCCTCGGCATTCCCACTAATTGGGATGCTATGATGCCGCGAATTTAAGCCAGAGCATCCCTGTCGTTATGGATCAGCCGCCGTCCAAGCCGCGCAAGAGCATGCATGCCCAGATCGTTCAGGACTTGGGCATGCACATCGTTTCCGGTCGCTTCAAGCCCGAAGAAAGACTGCCCATGGAGGCCACGCTCTGCGAGGAGTACAAGGTCAGCCGCTCGGTATTACGCGAAGCGACACGGGTACTCAGCGCCAAGGGCCTGGTGTACTCCAAGCCCCGGGTGGGCGCCGTGGTGCGGCCTCGGGTGAAATGGCACCTGCTCGACCCGGACGTGCTGTCCTGGTTGATGCAGTCCACGCCCCATAGCGAGTTCTTCAATACGCTGGCGGGCGTGCGGCGCATCCTCGAACCGGAAATCGCCGCCATGGCCGCGACCACCGCCACCGATGAAGACATCGCCATCATCGAAAAAGCCTACCTGGGCATGGAAACCGCGCAGACCCACGAGCAGCTGTTGCAGGCCGACCTGGACTTCCACCGCGCGATTGCCGATGCCACCCGCAACGACCTGCTGGCCTATATGTGCAACATGTTGTCGCTGCCGCTGCGCGAGTCGATCAGCATCACCAACCGCCGCCCGGATATCCAGGGCCTGAGCCTGCCCCGGCACAAGGCAATCCTCACCGCGATCCAGAACCGCGACGCCCTCGGCGCGCGGCATGCGTCGCTGGTGCAACTGGATGACACGCGGGTGGCGTTGGATACGGTGATGAATGTGCTAACCCCGCTGTAACCTGCGGTGGGGAGCTTGAACCGCTGGGTTAGTGCAAGCTGTAGGAACCTATGCCGGTGTCATCGGCGCTCTTTTGTTGGCTCCAGAACACCCGGTCGCTGCCACCGTCGAAGCCGCGTACCCCCATGTAGCCATCCACCGCCAGGCGCTGCCATGACTGACCCCAGTCTTTGGAGTAAAACACCGCCTCGGCGGAAATATTTGCGTCCCCCCACCAGTAGAGCCAGCGTGGCGGATGGTGTTCGCTGGACGTGTTGAGCAACAGGCTGTTGCGCCCCACCCAAAGCCCGCGGGCCTGGGTGTCGGCAGCCAACGGCGAGAACACACTGGGCAAGTCGCTCAAGGGCTGCCAGGCCAGGGTGGTGGTGTTCAGTTCGGCCACCACGGTATGCCCATATCCGCCCCGGTCGATCAAGCCGATCACGCGGCCATCGCCGTTGTCCGCCAGCGCCGTGACAAACAGGCCATCTTCACGCTCAAGGCGCCCCACCTGCCAGCCCCCGGTCGTGCGGGTTAACGACGCACGGGTGGTGATATCGATCGCCAGGTTGTTGCTCTGGCCGTCGGGGTGGCTGCCCCAAAAGCGCTGGGACACCCAGATCATTGCGTGCTGGGCATCCTGTTGCAGGACATGGCTGCGCACGTCGCCGGACTCCCCTTCGGCCGTGCGCCATTCGACGATGTCCGGGCGCTTGCCTTGGGCGTACTCACGCGGTACCAGCAAGGATTGAGGTGCAACGACCGGCGCACTGTGGGCACCGCCGTCCCTGGAGTAATACACGCCCGTGGGAATTGCACCGGAAGGGTCGGCGCTGGCCTCGTCGTCCGCGGTGCCGGGTGAACCCCAGGCCCACACCTCGTCCTTGTTGTAGAAATACGGGGTCAGGTTGTCGGCCACCCGGTCCGCCTCCGGGAAAAAGCCTGCGGCCATCCATGTCCAGTGCTGGCCCTGGTCATCGCTGCGAAATACCACGGTCTGGGCGGCGGCGTCATCGGGACGGTTCGCGTCGCTCAACAGGTACACGTGGGCGCCATCCGGGCTGGCCACCAAACACGCTGCGCCGCTGAGATGGGCCACAGGGGTGAATTGGCCGTTGGCATCCAGGCGCGAAATAAACGTGGTTTCACGCTCGCGGCTCGGGATCAGGCTGCCAAAGGCACCCGGCTCCTTTGGCGGTGCGGGCGCCTTGCCGTGCAGTACGGCATTCAGGTCGACCATGGCGGCAGACGGCTGGAACGGTTCGTAGGCATCCTCCAGCCGCCCCACCAGCCAGGTGCCCTGGGGCGTTACCAGCACGCCGGTGCAATATTGGCTGACCGCCCGCGTGTGCACGCCAGGCACCGTGCCCAGCCAGTGTTGCTCGGGGCTGCTGCCGCCCCACTCGAGCTTGGCACTGGCGATCATCCACATGTACCAAAGCGCCACGCCGACCAACAGTGCGACCAATAGCCGGGTGATAAGGCTTGAGCGAGGCATGTGACGTCCATATCCAGGAAGTTGGCAGAGCTTTTCTCATCTCCTTGGGCGCTAGTAAATAGTTATCGCCTGCCAACGTGGAGTTTTTCAGCAAGGTGTGACACCGATTGCAATCGCGTGAGGCCTGCAACGACCTGCTGGCCTACATGTGCAACATGTTGTCGCTGCCGCTGCGCGAGTCGATCAGCATCACCAACCGCCGCCCGGATATCCAGGGCCTGAGCCTGCCCCGGCACAAGGCAATCCTCACCGCGATCCAGAACCGCGACGCCCGCGGCGCGCGGGTGGCGTTGGATACGGTGATGAATGTGCTGACGCCGCTCTGACTTCAATGTGGGAGGGGGCTTGCCCTAATGCCAGTCGGTTCAGGGGGGGAACACTATAACTGTGGCGAGCGGGCTTGTTGTGGCGAGCGGGCTTGCCCCGCGTTGGGCTG
>NZ_JBMDIS010000127.1:0-12795 GCF_057808775.1 Pseudomonas sp. FG86
GGGGCTGCTGCGCAGCCCAACGCGGGGCAAGCCCGCTCGCCACAACAGGCCCGCTTGCCACAACAAGCCTGCTTGCTACAACACACCCGCTTGCCACAGTTACAGCGTTCCTCCTTGACAGACTGGCATCAGGGCTTGCCCGCGTTAGGTTGCTTCGCAGCCCCCAGCTGCCTCAATTCTGACGCTCTTGCTCCAACGCCTCTTCCAGCGCCTGCGCCTTTTGCCCGCGCGTCTTCATCTCGCTCACAATCACCGCCACCACAATCAACGCCGCCCCCAGCATCGCAATCGGCGGGAAACGCTCGCCAGCGATCCGCCCCACAACGCCTGCCCACACCGGTTCCCCGGCATAGATCAACGTGGCCCGTGTTGGCGAAACGCTCTGCTGCGCCCAGTTCATTGCGACCTGGATCACCGCACTGGTCAGGCCCAGGCCCACGGCGCTGAACAGCAGCAGCCAGGAGAACCCCGGCAACGCCTCGCCCATCGGCACCACCATCAGGAACGACAGCAGCGACGCCGTTGCCAGTTGCACCACGGTCACCCGGCGTACGTCCACCTGCCCGGCAAACGCACTGATCAAAATGATCTCGGCGGCTATCGCCACCGCACCGATCAAGGTCGCGATCTCACCCGCGCTGAAATTCAGCGATGCCCCAGCCGGCCCGGTCAACAACATCAACCCGGCAAACGCCAGCATGATGCCAATGCTCGGCATCAACCCCGGACGACGGCCCAGCACCAGCCATTGCAGCAACGGCACAAACGGCACATACAGCGCGGTAATGAACGCCGATTGGCTGCTCAAGATCGTCTGCAGGCCAATGGTCTGCAAGCCATAGCCGAACATGATCGCCACGCCGATAAACACGCCCGCCTTCAGTTCGAACAACGTCAGGTCGCGTAAGGTCCGCAAGGAAAAGAACCCCACCACAACCGCCGCCGCGGCAAAGCGCAGGCCCACGAAAAACATCGGCCCGCTGACGGTCATGGCGTGTTGCACCAGCAAAAACGTGCCGCCCCAAATCATCGTGATAAACACCAGGATGCATTCGGCTTTGCTGAAGCGGTTGAAACGCGAGGGGGATTTCGGGGTGGTCATGGCGGCTCGGTCTTGCAAGGGAAAGGCACGGACCGCACAATGCGCCGCACGCTGGGCAGTATACTGCGCACACCCACCCATTGAGCAATATAGTGCACAAAGAAAATCCACAACGGGCCTCGGTCCTGCAGCACGTCAGCCAGAACGTTCGTCGCCTGCGTCATGCTGCCGACATGAGCCAGACTGCGCTCTCGGAAAAGTCCGGGGTCAGCCGGCGCATGCTGGTGGCCATCGAAGCGGGGGAGAAGAATGTCAGCCTGTCCACCCTGGACCGCGTGGCCGAAGCCTTGGACGTGGCGTTCAGCGACCTGATCCAGGCCCCGGACGTGCGCGACCACAGCCGCATCAACGAGCTGGCCTGGGCTGGTGAGATCGACGGCAGCAAGGCGGTGTTGCTGGCCAAGGCCACGGCGCGGCGTGAAGTGGAGCTGTGGGAGTGGCGCCTGGAGCCCGGCGACCGTTACTGCCCGGACCCCGACCTCGAAGGCTGGAGTGAGCAACTGTTTGTGTTCGAGGGCAGCCTGACCCTGGTCGTGGCTGGTGTAGAAAACCGCATCGGCGCCGGCGAGTTTTTCATGTTCGCCAGTCATCAGCCTCACACCTATCGCAATGATGGGGATGTCGCCGTGAAGTTTGTACGGAACGTCGTTATTTAGTTTGTCAACTGGCAGATTTCACAGCTTATTTCTTTTGAATTGATTGTTTATATTCGGTGGGCGCTCTAGTTTCACTGTCTTGGCTTCTTGTGCAGTGACTTTACAATCCATATTCATTCCGAATGCGGTGGGGGCGTGTCGTCAACTTTAATCAAAGAGGATATGTTAATGAACGGAGTTCTAGTATCTCGCTCAGCCTTACTGCCTGCGCCCTCTATTGTGCCCTCTAGTGGCAATGTTATTTCTCGTGCAGTAATAGTGGGTAACAAAGCACGGCTCGTCATCCCGCTATATCCAGGGATCGCAATTGGTGACCAGGTTCATGTTCAGATCCTTACTGACGGGCAATGGGGGTTTTTCTCGAGCGCGACAGTCACTGATGTCGATACGATGATTGAATTTGTATTGTACGATGCGCTCTTTGCATCTCCCACAACGCAAGCGACTGCCAGCTATATCGTCAACAATAACGACTACTCAGCGCAAGCGTTGTATAGCGTCGAAGATTAAAACTTCGAAAAGGGTGAGTTTCACGTTGTACTCAACTTAAGTAAGACTGTTGCTGGAGCAACACTCGTTAGACAGTTTGCTGATTTTAATTGTGTGTTGCTCCATTTTTTTCCAGGAAATCACCCGACTTTACGGGCAATCACATTCCGGCACGACTCCTGCAATCACTCCGTTATCCCATCGGAGCCTGGAGTCGGCCCATGTCTGCCCACCCTTTACACCCTGCCCATATCATCCGCTCGGACGCGCAAGCCATCGAGATCGCCACGCGCCTGGCGGCACGCTTTGCCGTCGAGGCCAGCGAGCGCGACCGTGAGCGACGCCTGCCCGTCGCCGAGCTTGAAGAGTTTTCTGCCAGCGGCCTGTGGGGCATCACCATTCCCAAGGCCTACGGCGGCGCCGAGGTGTCTTATGTGACCGTGGCCGAGGTGATCAAGCTGATCTCCGCCGCCGACCCGTCGTTGGGGCAGATCCCGCAAAACCACCTGGGCGTGGTCGACATCCTGCTGCAAACCGCCAGCGAGGAACAAAAGCGTTACTACTTCGGCAAGGTCCTGGCCGGTTATCGTTTTGGCAATGCGTTCTCCGAAGCCAAAAGCAAAAACGCCGGCACCTTTGATACGCAAATCCGCTTCCATGGCGACAGCGCGCAAATCAATGGCGAAAAGTTCTACTGCACCGGCGCGCTGTTCGCCCACATCGTGCCCACCGTCGCCAATAACGAAAAGGGTCAGGCATTTATCGCCTTCGTCGAGCGTGATGCCCAGGGCCTGAACGTGATCGACAGCTGGGACGGCTTCGGTCAGCGCACCACCGCCAGCGGCGGCGTGACCCTCGATGGCGTCAGCGTGCCCCTGTCTGCCGTCATCCCTGCGCACCAAGCGTTCGACCAGCCCACCGCCAACGGCCCGATCTCGCAGATCATCCAGGCGGCGGTCGACACCGGCATCGCCCTCGGAGCCCTTGAGCAAGCGAAAATCTTCGCCCGCCAGGCGCGCCCGTGGATCGACAGCCAGCAGGAGCACGGCTGGCAAGACCCGTTCACCATCGCCGCCATCGGTGACTTGGAATGGCGTGTGCACGGCACCGAAGCCATCCTCGCCAAGGCCGGCCGCGCCGTCGACCACGCCCTCGCCGAACCCAGCGAAGACAGCGTCGCCCACGCCTCGCTGGTCGTCGCCCAGGCCAAAGTGCTGTCCGCCGAAACCGCCTTGCTGGCCAGCAGCAAACTGTTCGAACTGGCCGGCACCCGCTCCGTCACCGGCAAACATAACCTTGACCGCTTCTGGCGCAACGCACGCACCCACACCCTGCACGACCCGGCCCGCTGGAAATACCACCTGATCGGCAACTTCGTGCTTAACGGCGTCAAGCCTGCGCGCCACGCCTGGAACTGAGGACCTACCCATGACTGCACTGAACCCCGTTCTGAATCAGGCGCGCCAACTGTTGGACAGCACCCGACGCCTTGTGGAGAAAAGCGATGACCCCTACGTGATCAGCCGCTTCGGCGATTGGCAGATCCGCGTGGATGTAGCGGCCGCTTTGTTTGAACGCGCCGAAACCGATCCAAGCCCGGTCGCCCTTATCGAAGCGCAGATCGCCGCCGCCGAAGCCTTGCTCTTCGCCAGCAACACCGAATTCGAACTGACCGGCCAACGCACCGCGCTGCCATCGACCCTGGATGATCCGTTGCGCCGCAAATACCAAGTCGTCGGCAACTACCACCTCAACGGAGTGCTGTGATGTCCCGTGAAATCCGCTTGAACGCTTTTGACATGAACTGTGTCGGCCACCAATCTCCGGGCTTGTGGGCGCACCCGCGTGACCGTTCGTGGCAGTACAAGGACCTGGAGTACTGGACCGACCTGGCGAAAATCCTTGAGCGCGGCAAGTTCGACGGCTTGTTTATCGCCGACGTGCTGGGTATCTACGATGTGTACAACGGCAATGGCGACGCGGCCATTCGCCAGGCGACCCAGGTGCCGGTCAACGATCCGTTGTCGCTGATCGCGCCGATGGCGCTGGTCACCGAGCATCTGGGCTTCGGCCTGACTGCCTCGCTGTCCTTCGAGCATCCGTATCCGTTTGCCCGCCGGCTCTCCACCCTCGACCACCTGACCAAGGGCCGTATCGGCTGGAACATCGTCACCTCCTACCTGGAAAGCGGCGCCAAGAACCTCGGCCAGAAAGCCCAGACCGAACACGATGCGCGCTACGACTACGCCGAGGAATACCTGGAGGTTTGCTACAAGCTCTGGGAAGGCAGTTGGGAAGAGGGCGCCGTCTTGCGCGATCGCGAACGCCGGATTTTCAGCGACCCGAGCAAGATTCACGAGATCCGCCACGTCGGTCAACACTTCCAGGTCCCCGGCATTCATTTGTGCGAGCCGTCGCCACAGCGCACGCCGGTGCTTTACCAGGCCGGGGCGTCCAGCCGGGGGAAACAGTTCGCCGCCGAACAGGCCGAGTGCGTATTTGTCGCCGCGCCGTCCAAGGTGCTGTTGAAAAAGACCGTGGCCGACATTCGCCGGCGTGCGGCCGAAGCCGGGCGCGACCCGAAG
The DNA here is from genome assembly GCF_057808775.1 of Pseudomonas sp. FG86. Taxonomy (NCBI): domain Bacteria; kingdom Pseudomonadati; phylum Pseudomonadota; class Gammaproteobacteria; order Pseudomonadales; family Pseudomonadaceae; genus Pseudomonas; species Pseudomonas sp. FG86. The sequence continues at coordinate 4,833 of NZ_JBMDIS010000127.1, forward strand.
AAAATCCTGATCTTCAACTTGCAGACCGTGATTGTCGGTGAGACCGATGCCAAGGCCAAAGCCAAGTTCGAGGAGTACAAATCCTATGTCAGCTACGAGGGCGCGATGGCGCTGATTTCCGGCTGGACCGGCATCGACTTCAGCCAATTCAAACCGGATGAGCCGCTCAAGCACGTGCACACCAACGCCATTCAATCGGCGGTGGAGGCGTTCTCCACGGCAGACCCGAACAAGGTCTGGACGCCCAACGAGCTGGCCGATTGGGTCGGTATCGGCGGCTTTGGCCCGCTGTTCGTCGGCGGCCCGGAAACCGTCGCGGACTTGTTGCAGGAATGGGTCGAAGAGACCGATGTGGACGGTTTCAACCTGGCCTACGCGCTGACCCACGAAACCTTCATCGACGCCGTGGACCTGCTGGTGCCGGAGTTGCAGAAGCGTGGCGTGTACAAGACCGAATACGCCCAGGGCACCTTGCGCGAGAAGTTGTTCGGCGACGGTGCAAGGTTGAGTGCGAACCACCCGGGTGCGGGCTACCGCAATCTATCCGCTGCATACAAAACCAATGTGGGAGGGGGCTTGCCCCCGATAGCGGCTGTCCATTCAAAACATCTGTGACTGACACACACCGCCATCGGGGGCAAGCCCCCTCCCACATGGGTCCTATGTTGACCTAAATAATCCAGCCAGCGGACCACCGTACGCACACCACCCTTAGGAGCACTACCCCTATGAGCGTGCACACACTCAAACGCCCGCTGGCCCTGGAATGGCCCGCCGAACTGCTCGGCAACCTGCCCAAGGCCCTGGAACAACTGCACCACTGGGCACAGATCAGCCCGCTGAATACCGCCCTGCGCCACAAGCGCCAGGGCCAGTGGTATGCCTGGCGCTGGATCGACGCCTTGCGCGATGTCGAGCGCTTGGCCGATGGCTTGCGCCAGCAGGGCTTCGATGAGCAATCGCGGCTGGCCCTCAGCGGTGCTTTCGAACCCAACCTGGTGCTGCTGGCCCTGGCCGCTCAAGCGACTGGCGGGCAGGTTTTGACCCTGGCCGATGACCTGGACCCCGAGGCGTTGCATCAACAACTCTGGCGTATTCGCCCGACCCACGCCTTTGTGCAGGGGCGCCAACACCGGCGGCACTGGGCATCCGTTGAGTTGCTGGATTTCGCTCAATTACTCGGCCCGGTCGATCCGCTCCAACACCTGAGTCGCTGGTGGCAGCCCGCGGGCGAAACCGCGTTGTGGAGCGAGGAGGGCACCCATTGGCAAGGCGGCCTGACGGTGGTGCTGGAGCAATGGCTGAACAGCGGTCACGGCCTGGCCTTCCCGGAAAGCCTGGCTTCCTCGCGGCGTGACCGCAGTGAAGTGGCGCCGACCGGCCTGCTGTTGTCGCCTGCACGGTTGCAGCACCTGGCCGACGATATTGAAAGCCGCCTGGCCCCCCACGGCACCTGGCGCCGACGCCTGTGCGACTGGGCTATTGCCCATCCGCACAGCGGCCTGCGCCGTCTACTGAAGAACCGCGTGCGCACACTGCTGGGCTTCCAGCGCCTGGCCTATATCTGGCAGCCGGCCAGCACGCTCAACACCCGCCAGGACCCTGCGTGGCTGGCTGAATTCAAACGGGACATCGCATGAGCCAGGCCATTCTCCAGGTGCGGGACATCTCGCTGTCATTCAAAGGCGTCAAGGCGATCAATGCGCTGTCGTTCGAGGCACAGCGCGGTGAAATCTGCGCGTTGATCGGCCCCAACGGCGCGGGCAAGAGCTCGTTGCTCAACGTGCTCAACGGGGTGTACCGCTTCGATGCCGGCGAGATCGTCTTCGAAGACCAGCACTTCCACCGCATCGACCCGCTGGGCGCCGCGCGCCGGGGCATTGGCCGCACATTCCAGAACAATGCGTTGTTCAAGAAAATGAGCGTGATCGACAACATTCTCACCGGCCTGTCGCGGCATATGCGCACCTCCTTTATCGAGCAGGCTCTCGGCTTGCCGCGCGCGCGCCGTGAAGCCGAGGCGTTCCGCCTGCGCGCCCAGGGCATTCTCGAACTCCTTGAGCTGCAAGCCCACCGGGATGTGCTGGTGGGCAACCTGTCCTATGGCCTGCAAAAACGTGTGGAGTTAGGCCGTGCATTGATCGCCGGGCCCAGCCTGTTGCTGCTGGACGAGCCCATGGCTGGCATGAACGCCGAGGAAAAACAGGAAATGGCACGCTTCGTCGCCGATGTGAACCGCGACCTGGGCACCACCGTGGTGTTGATCGAGCACGACATGGGCGTGGTGATGGGCCTGTCCGACCATGTGGTGGTGCTCGACTACGGGCGCAAGGTCGGCGACGGAACCCCCGCCGAGGTACAGGCCAACCCCGATGTGATCGCGGCTTATCTCGGAGTGGCAAACGAATGACGTTCTTCTTCGAAACCCTGCTCGGCGGCCTGCTGGCCGGCACCATGTATTCGTTGGTCGCCATCGGCTTCGTGCTGATCTACAAGGCCAGCGGTGTGTTCAATTTTGCCCAGGGCTCGATGCTGCTGTTTGCCGCGCTGACCTTCGTCAGCCTGCATGACCAGGGCGTGCCGTTTGCCCTGGCACTGCTGCTGACGGTGATCGTGATGATCGTCGGTGCCTTGCTCATCGAGCGCCTGGTCCTGCGGCCCTTGGTGAACCGTTCGCAGATCACCCTGTTCATGGCCACCCTTGGCCTGTCGTTCATCATCGAGGGCCTGGCCCAGGGCTTGATGGGGTCCCAGGTGCGTGCACTGGACCTGGGCATTGATGACGTGCCGCTGTTCATCGGGCCGCTGATGCTCAGTCAGTTCGATCTGATCGCGGCCGCGGCTGCCGTGTTGTTGGTGACGGTCCTTGCGCTGCTGTTCAACAAGACCCGCATCGGTGTGTCCCTGCGTGCGGTGGCGGATGACACCACGGCGGCGCTGTCCATCGGCATCAACCTCAACCGTATCTGGCAGATCGTCTGGGCGGTGGCGGGGATTGTCGGGCTGGTGGCCGGCTTGCTCTGGGGGGCGCGCCAGGGCGTGCAGTTTTCGCTGTCGCTGGTGGTGCTCAAGGCCCTGCCGGTGCTGATCATCGGCGGCTTTACCTCGATTGGCGGGGCCATCGTCGGCGGGCTGATTGTCGGCGCGGCGGAAAACCTTGCCGAGGTGTATATCGGCCCGTTGATCGGCGGCGGCATCACGCCGTGGTTCGCCTATGTATTGGCCTTGGCCTTCCTGTATATCCGTCCCGCCGGCCTGTTCGGCGAGCGCGCCATCGAGCGAGTCTGAAACCATGTCGATTCCCGTTGCTCAACAAACCGCGCCGTTGCTGCTGGTGCAGCGACGCGTGCCCTGGGGCCTGATCGGCCTGCTGGCCCTGGCCTTTATCGTGGTGCCGCTGTGGGGCAATGACTATTGGCTCAATGCGATCCTGATCCCGTTCCTGGTGCTGTCCCTGGCCGGGCTTGGCTTGAATCTGCTGACCGGCTATACCGGGCAAACCTCGGTCGGCGCGGCGGGTTTCATGGCCGTCGGCGCGTTCGCGACCTACGGTTTCCTGTTGCGCCTGCCGGAGCTGGGCCTGCCGCTGGCGCTGCTCGGTGGGGGGATTATCAGTGCGTTGGTCGGTTTGCTGTTCGGCTTGCCCAGCTCGCGGATCAAGGGCTTCTACCTGATGGTCACCACCCTGGCCGCGCAGTTTTTCCTGGAGTGGCTGTTCGTCAAGTTTCCCTGGTTCTACAACTACGGCTCGTCCGGGACCATCTCTGCGCCGAAGCTGGCGCTGTTCGGTCATGACCTCAACACGCCGCTGGGCCGCTATTGGCTGACGTTGGTGACGGTGCTGCTGTTGACCTGGACCGCCATCAACCTGGTGCGCAGCCAGGTCGGGCGCAATTGGATGGCGATCCGCGACATGGACACCGCCGCCGCCGTGGTTGGCATCCCGGTGGTGCGCTACAAGCGCCTGGCGTTTGCGGTCAGCTCGTTTTACCTGGGCGTTGCCGGCGCGCTGTGGGCGTTCGCCTACCTGGGCACGGCCAGCGCCAGCAGCTTCGATATCAATCGCTCATTCCAGATCCTGTTCATCATCATCATCGGCGGCATGGGCAGCATCGCCGGCAACTTCGTGGGTGCGGCGTTTATCAGCCTGCTGCCGATTGTCCTCAGCCATGCCGGGCAGGCGCTGTTCGGCGGTTCGGTGGACGCGGGGCAGTTGCAGAACCTGCAAAAAATCATCTTTGGCGTGTTGATCATCGTGTTTCTGATCAAGGAACCCGAGGGCTTGATCCGCCTGTTGCACAACCTGCGTGACCGTGTGCGGCAGTGGCCGCTGCGTTTCTGACATTCCTCCAAGAGAATCCTTATGCGTGCATCCTTGAAACGTTCCTTGATCGGCGCCGCGTTTACGTTGGCAACCCTGGCCGGTGCTGTCCCCCAAGCGATGGCCTCGCCGGACCAGCAATTCATTCCCCTGGCCACCTATCGCGTGGGCGCCTACGCGTCCAGCGGTGTGCAGGTGTGGGCCGGGATGATCGACTACCTGCGTTATATCAACGAGGTCGAAGGCGGCATCAATGGCGTCAAGTTGGTGTGGCAGGAATGCGAGACCGAGTGGACGGCGGAGAAAGGCATCGAATGCTACGAGCGCTTCAAGCATGGCCTGGAGGGCGCGCCGGTCGCGGTGTACCAGCCCAATGGCGCGCCGGCGGCCTATGCGCTCAGCGAAAGGGCAGAGGTGGACAAGATCCCGCTGATCACCCTCGGTTACGGGCGCACCGAAGCCACCGACGGTACGGTGTTCCCGTATAACTTTCCGGTGATGCTGACGTTCTACAGCGAGGCGTCGACCCTGGTGAACTACATCGCCCAGCGCGAGGGTGGTTTCGACAAGCTCAAGGGTAAGAAGATCGCCACGGTCTACCACGACTCGGCCTACGGTCGCGAAACCCTCGGCCCGTTGAAGTTGCTCGCCGAAAAATACGGTTTTGAAAATATCCAGATTCCGGTGGCCGACCCAGGCAACGAACAATCGGCGCAATGGCGCCAGGTCCGCCAGGCCAACCCGGACTGGGTGTTCCTGCGCACCTGGGGCGTGTCGACCCCCGTGGCGGTCAAGACCGCTGCGCGCTTCGGCTTCCCGGTGGACCATATCATCGGCGATATCTGGGCCAGTTCCAGCGAAGACGTATTGCCCGCAGGCGCCGCCGCCAAGGGCTACCTGGCCCTCACGCCGTACCCGGCCGGCAGCGATTTCGAGATCCACAAACGCCTCAAGCAATCCGTCCTCGACAAGGGCCACAGCGACCTCAAGGACCTGAAGAACTTCGGCAGCGTGTACTACAACTCCGGCCTGGTGAATGCTGCCGTGGCGGTGGAGGCGATCCGCACGGCCCAGGCCAGGTTCGGCCAGCGCCCGCTCAATGGCGAAGAAGGCCGCTGGGGCCTGGAGCACTTGAATATCGACGACGCGCGCCTCAAGGCCATGGGTTACCTGGGCCTGATGCAGAACCTCAAGCTGTCGTGCCGCGACCACGAAGGCGGCGGCTCGGCGCGGGTACAGCAGTGGGACGGTGCTCAGTGGACGCTGGTCAGCGACTGGATCGCCGCCGACCGCGCACTGTTGCGCCCGCTGATCGATGAAAAGTCCGCGGCCTTCGCCAAGGAAAAAGGCCTGACACCACGCACCTGCACCGGGGATGAATAAACCATGAGCCTGCCTGCCGCAGAACCTGCACACGCCGCGCTGCTGACGGTCAACGACATCGAGGTCATCTACGACGGCGCGATCCTGGCGGTGGCCGGGGTGTCGCTGAGCGTGCCCAAGGGCGCCATCGTCGCCTTGCTCGGCGCGAATGGCGCCGGCAAGAGCACTACCCTCAAGGCGATCTCCGGGTTGGTGCGTGCAGAGCGTGCCGAAGTCAGCCGTGGCGTGATCGAATACGCCGGCGTCGACCTGGCCGGTGTCGACCCCAGCCAGCGTGTGCGCCAAGGCATGGTGCATGTGCTCGAAGGCCGCCATGTGTTCGGCCAGCTCAGCGTGGAAGACAACCTGCGCAGCGGTGGTTTTGTGCGGCGCCTGAGCCGCAAGGCCATGGAACACGACCTGGAGCGCATCTACGCCTGGTTCCCCCGGCTCAAGACCAAGCGCCACACCCGCGCCGGGCTGACCTCCGGTGGCGAGCAACAGATGGTCGCCATCGGTCGGGCGTTGATGACCCGTCCTACTTTGGTACTGCTCGACGAGCCGTCCATGGGTTTGGCGCCTATGATCGTGCAAGAGATCTTCGAGATCATCGCGCAGCTCAACCGCGAGCAGCAGGTGAGCTTCCTGGTCGCCGAGCAGAACATCAACGTGGCGCTCAACTATGCGTCCCACGGCTACGTGCTGGATACTGGGCGGGTGGTCCTGAGTGGCAGCGCCGCCGAGTTGCTGGCGCGGGGCGATTTGCATGACATTTATCTGGGTAAACAGTAAGGGCGAATCCGCATGAGTGAAACCATCCGCAACGCTGATGTCCTGATCATCGGCGGCGGCCTGAGCGGCACGATGCTGGCTGTGCAACTGCTGCGCCTGCCTGGCCAACGGCAAATCCTGGTGATCGAACCGCGCCGCGAACTCGGGCGTGGCGAGGCCTACAGCGCGGTCGAGTTGGGCCACACCTTAAATGGCAATGCGGCGCGCATGAGTGTCGACCCGGACAATGCCGACGACCTGACCCAATGGCTCACCGACTACATCGGTGCGGGCGGTTGGCCTGAGTCCGACCAGCAGCACGTGCCCATCAGCGAACTGTTCCCGCCACGCGGCATTTTTGGCCTGTATGCACAGCAACGGTTGGCTGAAGCCAAGGCGTTTTCGGCGTCCACCGTCGAGCATATCCGCGCCGAGGTGGTCGATCTGCAAGTCGAGGACGAGGGGGTATTGCTGACCCTCGACAACGGCCAGCAACTGCGCGGTGCCCAGGCGGTGTTGGCCACTGGCATGTTCCCGGCGGCGCGCACGCCCCAGACCGAGTCCAGTGGTTTGAATGCTGCGGCCGTCGACCCGTGGGACGTGCAGGCCATGACCCAGATCGACCCGCAGGCGCCCGTGCTGATCATCGGCTCCGGGCTGACCATGGTGGATGCCGTGGTGTCCCTGGAACAGGCCGGGCATCGTGGGCCGATCGAGGTGTTTTCCCGTCACGGCCTGCTGCCCCATGTGCGCCGGCAACCGCCCAGCTGGGAAGACTTTCTCGGCGCGAACCACAACCTGCGAAGCCCTCGGCAACTGCTGCGCGAGGTGCGTCGCCAATGCCGCCTCGCGCTGGAGCAGGGTATCGATTGGCAGGCGCCGCTGGACACGGTGCGCGCCCATATCGGCCGGCTGTGGAGCCAGGCCAGCGAGGGCGAGAAGCGTCAGTTCGTGCGGCATGTGCGGCCATGGTGGGAAAGCCATCATCACCGTTCGCCGCCGTTGAGTGCGCAGTTGGTGGCCAGGCTGCATGAGGAAGGGCGGTTGCGGATTCAAGCGGCCTCGTACAAGGGGCTGGAGCCTTCGGGCAGCGGCGTGACCATTCGTTTGCGCCGGCGTGGCGAACCTGCGGTGACTCTGGTGTCGGGCGCAGCCCTGATCAACTCCAGCGGCATCGAGTACGACTGGCGCCGCGTGGCCCGGCCACTGCCGCAACAGTTGCTCAAGCGCGGGTTGGTCCAGCCTGGGCCGTTGGCGTTGGGGATTGCGGCGGATGCGTCGGGGGCGGTGCTGGATGCCCAGGGCCAGGTCAGTGCGCGCTTGTTCGCCATGGGCCCGCCGTTGCGCGGGATGTGGTGGGAGAGCACGGCGGTGACCGATGTGGCGCTTCAAGCCAAGGCACTGGCTTCAACGCTGACAGAAATCTAAATGTGGGAGGGGGCTTGCCCCCGATGGCCATAAGTATCTACACAACTTTTTTCAGCGGTCTGTGGCGAGGGAGCTTGGTCC
>NZ_JBMDIS010000128.1:0-12535 GCF_057808775.1 Pseudomonas sp. FG86
AGCCCTGTCTGCCGGGGGGCAGCGTTGAGCCTAAGTTGTGTAGATACCTATGCCCCGATAGCAGAGTGTCAGTCAGCAGATTTGTTGGCTGACCCACCGCTATCGGGGGCAAGCCCCCTCCCACATTTAAGCCAATTCAGCCCGTAGCTGGCGAGCCGCGGTGACCATATGAATCAATGCCGCCTCCGTCTCCGGCCAACCCCGTGTCTTCAACCCGCAATCCGGGTTCACCCACAAGCGCTCGGCTGGAATACGCTTGGCCGCCTTGCGCAGCAGGTTGGCCATTTCCGAGGCATCCGGCACCCTTGGCGAGTGGATGTCGTAGACGCCCGGGCCGATGTCGTTGGGGTAGGCGAAGGCTTCGAACGCATGCAGCAGTTCCATGTCCGAGCGTGAGGTTTCGATGGTGATCACGTCGGCATCCATCGCCGCGATGGACTCGATCACATCGTTGAACTCGCTGTAGCACATATGGGTATGGATCTGGGTTTCATCGCGCACGCCCGAGGCGCACAGGCGGAACACTTCGGTGGCCCAGTCCAGGTAGGGCTGCCACTGCGCACGGCGCAACGGCAGACCTTCACGGAACGCCGCTTCGTCAATCTGCACGATCTGGATGCCAGCGGCTTCCAAGTCCAGCACTTCATCACGAATCGCCAACGCCAGTTGCCGAGCCTGCACTTCGCGGCTCACGTCCTCGCGCGGGAAGGACCACATCAGCATGGTCACCGGGCCAGTCAGCATGCCCTTCATCACCTTGTGGGTCAGACCCTGGGCGTAGCGGATCCACTCCACCGTCATCGCCTTCGGACGGCTCAGGTCACCGAAGATCACCGCCGGTTTTACGCAGCGCGAACCGTAGCTCTGGACCCAGCCGAAGCGTGTGAACACGTAGCCGTCCAGTTGCTCGGCGAAGTACTCGACCATGTCGTTACGCTCGGCTTCACCGTGTACCAGCACGTCCAGGCCGAGGTTTTCCTGGACCTCGACGGCATGCTTGATCTCGCTGTGCATCGCTTCGACGTATTCGGCTTCGCTCAGCTTGCCTTGCTTGTAGGACTGGCGCGCCAGGCGGATCGACGCGGTTTGCGGGAACGAACCGATGGTGGTGGTGGGGAACAGCGGCAGGTTGAGGCGCGCACGCTGCTTGTCGATACGCTGGGCAAACGGCGACTGACGTTGGCTGTCCTGGGCGGTGATCGCTGCCACGCGAGCTTGCACGGCGGGCTTGTGAATACGCCGCGAGGTCGCTCGGGCAGCCTGTACGGCGCGGCTTTGCGCCAGGGCGGCGAGCACATCGGGGGCTTCGGGTTCGTTCACCGCGCGGGCCAGTACCGCGACTTCGGCACACTTCTGCACGGCGAACGCCAGCCAGCTTTTCAACTCGGCATCCAATTGGTCTTCGCGGCCCACATCCACGGGGCTGTGCAACAGCGAACAGGACGGCGCCACCCACAGGCGATCGCCGAGTTTTTCATGGGCATGCTGCAAGGTCGCCAGGGCTTTCTCCAGGTCGCAGCGCCAGACATTGCGGCCATTGACCACCCCCAGGGACAACACCTTATAGGCTGGCAGGCGATCGAGGATGGTCGGGTACTGGTCCGGCGCACGTACCAGGTCGATATGTAAACCGTCGACCGGCAGGCTAGCCGCCAGGCCAAGGTTCTCTTCCAGGCCGCCGAAATAGGTGGCCACCAGCTTTTTCAGCGGGTCGCGCTGGATCAGGTTATAGGCGCGCTCAAATGCGTTTTTCCAGGCCTGTGGCAGGTCGAGGACCAGGATCGGCTCATCGATCTGCACCCACTCCACGCCCAACTCCGCCAGGCGCTGGAAGATCTGGCCGTACAACGGTAGCAAGCGCTCGAGCAGGTCGAGCTTGTCGAAGTCACCGCCCTTGGCCTTGCCCAGCCACAGGTAAGTCAACGGGCCGATCACCACCGGCTTGACCGTATGGCCCAGCTCACGGGCTTCCTGCACTTCCTCGAACAGCTGGTCCCAGCCGAGGTGGAACTGCTGGTCAACGCTGAACTCGGGTACCAGGTAGTGATAATTGGTGTCGAACCACTTGGTCATTTCCTGGGCGTGTGCCCCCCCACAACAGCTGTCGCTGACGCCACGGGCCATGCCGAACAGGGTGTGCAGGGTGGCCTGGCCATCGGCGGGACGGAAACGCTCGGGGATCACGCCGAACATCAGCGAGTGGGTCAACACCTGGTCGTACCAGGCGAAATCGCCGGCGGGCAACAGGTCAATACCGGCCTGCTGTTGCAACGCCCAATGGGTCTTGCGCAGCTCACGGCCGACAGCCCGCAGGCCAGCTTCGTCGAGTTCGCCCTTCCAGAACGCTTCCTGCGCTTTTTTCAGTTCACGATCGCGTCCAATGCGCGGAAATCCGAGGGAATGAGCGACTGCCATGACTTACAACTCCACTGTAGGTATTAATGGCAGGCATTGTCGGTAGACGGAGATAGTGAAACAAACTCATTTTATTCCTGATGATCACAAGATTCACTCATGTTAATGCGGCCATGCCACATTCGTGGCGCCGGGCAGCCTGAACATCCCCCCTTGTAGGAGCGAGCTTGCTCGCGAAGAACGCCAACGATCACGCGGGCTGCGTGACGGTCCGCGGCGCACTTAGGTTTTTCGCGCGCAAGCTCGCTCCTACAGGGGGGATCCGCTCGGCCGGTTACATCAACGGAATCGAGTAATTCACAAACACCCGGTTCTGATCCTGGTCCCGCGCGACCTCGCTGCGCGACACGCCGTTGCGCCAGCCGAACCCGACGTTCTTGAAGGTGCCGCCCTGCACCACGTAGTCCAGGCCGATATCCCGTTCCCACTCGCTGGCGTTATTGCCGCTGGCGGTGAGGATATGGTCACCTTTCAAATACATCATCGACGCCTTCAAACCCGGCACGCCCAGCGCTGTAAAGTCATAGGCATACTGGGCGAAGGCGGTGCGTTCGCCGGCCTGGATAAAGGTCTGCACCGTACGGTCGGTGTAGAGGTACAGGCTCGAACCGCCCTCCCCTTTGTTCGCCAGGCCGCCTTGGTTGAGTTGGGCAAAGTTGCTGTCATCGGACACTTGCTGGTAACCCGCGGTAATCGCATGCGGCCCCAGGGAGTAAATGAAGGCTGCACTCCAGGTGTTGTTGTCGATTTCACCGCTGCCGTTTTTGGTATAGCCGCTGAACTTGTAGCCTTCGGCACGCCCCGCGGCGCTGCTGTTTTTGCCGTCCGAGGTGGTCTTGAAGTAACGCAGGTCGGTTTTCAATGAGCCGTAGTCACCCAACGGCAACACGTGGATCAACCCGGCGAAGTGTTGCTGGTAATAGTCTTCGAGGTTGGCGTAGTAGTACTGGACCATCAGGTCCTTGGTCAGTTGGTAGTCCGCACCGGCGTAGGTGAATTTATTGCTTTCGCGGGTGCCGCCGGCTGCTGCCAGGCCACTGCTGTCGCTGGAGCCGCGCCCCGTGGCGTGCTGGAGCTGGCCGCCGATCAAGGTCAGGTTGTCGATGTCTTTGCTGGTCACCTGGCCGCCTTCGAACGATTGCGGTAAGAGGCGGCCGTCGTTGCTCACCAGGATCGGCAGGTTCGGGCGCAGGTAGCCGTAACGCGCTTCGGTCTTGGCGAAACGCGCCTTCGCGGTGGCACCGCCACGGGCCCAATTGTCGGCGGCCTTGCCGTCATCGTTGGGGATCATCGAACTGCCCACATGGCGACCGGCGCCGCTGTCGAGGGTCACGCCGAGCATGCCGATGGCGTCCAGGCCAAAGCCGACGGTGCCGTCGGTAAAACCCGACTGGTAATTGAGGATAAACGCCTGGCCCCACTCTTCGGTCTTCGACGGTGCCGCCGTGCCGTCGCGGTTGTCGTTGTTGAAGTAGAAGTTACGCATACTCAAGTTGGCTTGGCTGTCGCTCAAAAAGTCAGCAGACGCCAAGGGGCTCAGGGCAATACCCAGGCCACCGGTCAATACACTCAATACATTCAACGTGGCTTTCATCAGGACGAACTCCGGCGCGGAATCCAAGTTCCGGGCGCAAAAAATGGGCAGCAGGATGCCGTCGGCCAAACGTGACGTTGGCCGGGGCGTTAACGGTTATTCAGTTGCTTAGTGCTTAGTTAGTTACCTGGTTGAGTGAAGTGAAACCTCCGTAAACCTCAGTCAATCAATCCATGAGCGTCATAGAACGGATACGGCCCCGGGTAATCCCCGAACACGCCGTTGTGGCTGATCAAGCCGTGTTGCGCATCCCAGCGATGCAACAAATACCCCGCCGGTTCCAGGTTGAAATGCGCGGGCGCGGCGTCTTGCAGGTCCAGCACGATCTGATGGGAGGTGCCGGGACACACACAACTCAAGCTGCCGCCAAAGCGCCGCTGCATCGGCCGGTGCAGGTGCCCGCACAGCAGGCGTTCCACTTGCGGGTGGCGCGCCACGACGCGCTCCAGCGCGGCGGCGTTGATAAAGGGTTCGCGGTCCATATGGCCGATGCCGCTGACAAACGGCGGATGGTGCAGGATCAGCAACGTCGGCGTGTCAGGACGTCGCGCCAGTTGCTCATCCAGCCACTGCAATTGGCTGTCCAGGAGCTGGCCGCCATGCCCACCGGGGATAGTCGAGTCCAGGCCGATGAGGCGCAGCGGATGCTCGTCCACCACCCAGTCCAACGGCTGCTCTGCCGACAAAGGCAAATAGGCATGATCGCGGAATGCGTCGAGCAACGGCCCGCGGGTGTCGTGGTTGCCCGGCACCAGGTAGCACGGCATGTGCAGGCGCGCGAGTTCAGGGTGCAGCACGGCGTATTCATCGGCGCGGCCGAAGTCCACCAGGTCACCGCTGACCACCACAATGTCGGGCCGTGGGTGGCTGGCGTTCAAATGGTCGACGGCACGGCGCAGTGCGCCCAGGGTATCGACAACCCCATAGGTCAGGCGCTGGCCGGCTTTAAGGTGCAGATCGCTGATCTGTGCAACAAGAAACGGACGCTTCAAAAGTCGACTCTCACGCATTCAGGGTAAACAACATGTGCGGCGCAACGGCCAAGGCAATCGGCGCGCCGACGACATGCAGCTGGTTGTCGCTGCTGTCCACCAGCAGCGGTTGCAGGCCACCCACATCCACCAGCAGGCGGCTCTGGGCGCCCTGGAAGAACTGCGCGAGCAGATGCCCGTGCAGGTGCCCTTCGCTCTCCATCACCCGTAGGTGTTCGGGGCGGCAGTACACCGTATTGGGCATGTCGGCGGCCCGCCACGGCAGCTCGCCGCCGCAGACTTTCAGGCCATGGGCGGTTCGCGAGGTGACGGCAAAGGCATTGAGGTTGCCGACAAAACCGGCGACGAACGCATTGGCCGGTTTCTGGTAGATCTCCCGTGGGCTGGCCAGTTGCGCGACACGGCCGTGCTCCATCACCAGGATACGATCGCCCAGGGCCATGGCTTCGCCCTGGTCGTGGGTGACAAATACCGAGGTGATACCAAGGCCGCGCAGCAGCTCATTCAGCTCGCTGCGCAGGCGCTCGCGCAATTGCGCATCCAGGGCCGCCAGCGGTTCATCCAGCAACAGCACTTTGGGGCGTGGCGCCAAGGCACGGGCCAAGGCCACGCGTTGACGCTGGCCACCGGACAATTCGTGGATACTGCGTTTGCCGTGATTTTGCAGGCCCACCAGCTCGAGCAATTCCTCGCAGCGCTTATTGCGCGCCAGTGGCGACATGCCGCGAATCTTCAAGCCGTAGACGATGTTCCCCGCCACATCCAAGTTGGGAAACAGCGCGTAATTCTGGAACACCATGCCCACATCGCGGCGCTCAATGGGCAGGCGGGTGACGTCCTGGTCGCCGAACAACACCTGGCCCACATCCGGGCGTTCCAGGCCGGCGATCAGGCGCAAGGTGGTGGTTTTGCCACAGCCCGACGGGCCGAGAATCGCCAGGGTTTCACCGCCTTCGACGGTCAGGTCCAGGTCATGCACCGCCACGGTGCCGTCGGCGAAAGCCTTACGGCAGCCCTTGAGACGAATAGTGATAGCAGTCATCGACGCTCTCCACGGGACAGACGCGCACTGATGGCCTGCAACGCAATCAACAGCGGCACGATCATCAGCAAAAAGATAAGGGTGTAGGCGCTGGCGATTTCCAGGCGCGCCGAGGCGTAGCTGTCGGCCAGGCCCACCGGCAGGGTCTTGGTCATCGGTGTATGGAGCATCCAGGTCAGGTTGAATTCGCCCAGCGACAAGGTCACCACCATCAGCACGCCCGCCAGAATCCCTGCCCGGCAGTTGGGCACTACCACGCTGAAAAAGCGCTTGATCGGCCCGGCGCCGAGGCTGGCCGCGGCCTCTTCCAGCACCGGCAGTTGCTGGCGTTGCATCACCGCCATCACCGGGCGTACCAGGAACGGCAAGGTGAACAGCACATGGCCGACCAGGATGAACAACCAGCTGCTACGAAAGCCGCCGAACTGGCCATAGGTCAGCAGCAAGGCCAACGCACTGGCCAGGCCCGGCATGGCCACCGGCAGCACCATCAGTTCCTCGAAGGCGCGGCTGAAGCGGTTGTTCATGCGTACCAAGGCATAGGCCGCCGGTATGCCGATCACACACACGCACACTGCGCATGCCACGGCCAATTGCAGCGACAGCCATACGGTGGGCGAATAGGCCTGCCACACCTGGATCAACCAGTCGAAGGTCAGGCCGCTGGACAGGCCGACAAAGAAATTGCGCGTCAACCCGGCCAGCAATGACATCAGCACCGGCACCAACATGAAGGCGCACACCAGCAAAGTGAACAGCAGTTGAATCACAAACAGCGATGAGCGCTTCACAGGACCGTCCCCGCGTTTTTCACCAGGCGTCGCGTCAGCAACAGGACCGCCCAGGTCACCGCACCGAGCACCACCGACAGCGCGGCGGCCACGGCGAAGTTGGCATAGTTGGTGAACACGTTGTAGATCGCCACCGGGGTGACATTCAGGCGTGTGCCCAAGGTGAACGCAGTGCCGAAGGCGCCCATGGAGGTGGCGAAACAGATCGCCCCGCACGACGCCAGCGCCGGCGCCAGGCCCGGTACGATCACGTCGCACACCACGCGCCAGTGCCCGGCCCCCAGGGAATGTGCGGCTTCCTCCAGGCTGCGGTCGAGGCTTTCGCACGCCGCCATCACCGTGAGGATCACCCGCGGGATCGAAAAGTACAGGTAGCCGACAAACAGCCCGGCCAGCGAGTAGGCAAAGATCCAGCGCTCACCGGCCAGTTGCAGGCCCAAAGAGGCCAGCAACCCCTGGCGCCCGGCCAACAGGATCACCAGGAAACCCACCACCACGCCCGGAAACGCCAGTGGAAACGTCAACAACGCCACCAGCGCCGAGCGACCAAAAAAACGCTGGCGCGCCAGGAAGACGCCGCTGATGCCGCCAATCAACAACGCCACCAGTGTCACGAAAACAGCAAGCACACAGGTTTGCGCCAGGCTGCCCAAATACTGCGAACTGCTCAGTACCTGCCAGTAACCACTGCCATGGCTGTCACGGCTCTCGCCGCCGAGCACCATCAAGTGCGCCAACGGCAACAGCCAGAACGCGAGCAGCACTGCAAAGGCCGGGGCCAGCGCCCAGGCTGCATGTTTTGCCGATGCGGCCACTTACTTGACCTCGTTCAGATAACGGGCGGCAAAGGCTTCCTGCACAGCGGCCATTTTTTGGTAATCCACCACACCGGCACGCGCATAGTCACTGTCAGGCAGGAACTGGGCGGCGACCTCGGCGGGCATCTTCATCGGCCGTACCGGGCGCAGGTAAGCCTTGGCCCAGAGTGCCTGGCCTTCGTCAGACAGCACGAAGTCGAGGACCTTTTCAGCGTTGGCGCGATGGGGCGCGTTGGCGACCAGGCTCATCACATAGGGCACGCTGATGCTGCCTTCTTGCGGGATCACGAAGGCGACGTTGGCCTTGTCCTTGTAGCGGGCGCGGTAGGCGTTGAAGTCGTAGTCCACCAGGATCGGCAACTCGCCGGACAGCACCCGCGCATAGGCAGTTTGCTTGGGCACGATGGGGGCGTTTTTCGCCAGTTTCTGGAAGTAGTCGATGGCCGGGGCGAAGTTATCCAGGTCGCCGCCCAGGGCGCGGTTGATCGCCACGGCGGATACATAGCCGACAAACGCGCTGGATGGATCGAGGTAACCGACCATGCCTTTGTATTGCGGCTTGAGCAGGTCTGCCCAGCTTTGCGGCACCGGCAGGCCGCCCAATGCATCGACGTTGACCATGATGCCCAAGGTGCCGGAGTGGATCGCGAACCAGTGGCCGGCGGGGTCTTTCAGGCCGGCGGGAATCTGCTCCCAGCCCTTGGGCTTGTAGGTGTCGACCACTTCGGCCTTTTGCGCTTGCAGGCCGAAGGTCACGCCGTAATACACCACGTCGGCGACCGGCGCGGCCTTCTCGGCGACCAGTTGCGCCAGGGATTGGCCGGAGTTCTTGTTGTCCAGGGGCACTTGCACCCCAGTACTGGCGGCGATGGCCTTGAGTTGCGTGCCCCAGTCGGCCCAGTCCGGCGGGCAGTTGTAGCAAATCGCGGTATCGGCGGCCTGGGCCAGGCTGGCCACACCGCACAGCAGCACAGCTGCCAGGGTTTTACTGAATGCGCGCATCAAGAGTCTCCTCATGGGGTTGAGTGCTTTCGCCCGGCCGGACATGGCAAGGCAGGCAATGGGAAATCGGGGCATTGCCGGCGATCTGCGCCAGCAGTTGATCAATCACGGTGCTGGCCAGCAGTGCGATGGGCTGCACCACACTGCACAGGGTCGGGTGCATCTGGGTGCCGAGGGCAATGCCGTCGAACCCCATCACGGACAGTTGCTCGGGCACATTCCAGCCGTTGCGACGCAGCTCGGCGATCAGGCTGATCGCCAGGAAATCGTTGGAGCACACCAACGCAGTCGGCGCCTCGGGGCCGCGCAGGAACGGCTCGATCGCGGCGAACTCGGCCTGGGTGTGCGCCGGCATTTCGATCACTGCGCGGCTTTTGAGGGCGTATTCCTTCATCGCATCGCAATACCCGGCGTAGCGCAGGCGTGCGCGGTCGGACTGCAAGGCGGGGCCGGCGACCATGCTGATGCGTCGATGGCCGGCCTCCAGCACGTAGCGCGTGGCCAGGGCCATGCCCGCGCGGTTGTCCACCGATACGGCGCTGTAGTTAGGGTTGCTCGGTTGGTGATAGGCCAGCACGAACGGGGTTTTTTCGGTATTCAGGCTACTGAGCACGCTGTTGCTTTCGGCATCGGTGACCGTCAGCACCAGGCCGTCGACGCGCTGGCGCAGCAACTCCTCCACCACAATGCATTCGCGCTCGCTGCTGTAGTCGGTGGTCGCCAGCACCAGGCTGTAGCCACGCAACCGCGCGGCACGCTCCATGGCCTGGAACTGTTCGGCGAACACCGGATTGAGCAGGTTGGGCACCACCACGCCGATCAACTGGGTGGTTTGCAGGCGCAGTTGGCGGCCCAGCAAGTTGGGCCGAAACCCCAACTCACGGGCGGCGGCGAACACTTGTTCACGGGTCGCCGGGCGCACCTGGTCAGGGGAGGCAAAGGTGCGGGCGGCGGTCGCGCGGGATACGCCAGCCAACCGCGCAACGTCTTTCAGGTCAGTCATGTTCACTCGCTTGAGATCGATCTCATTGGCGAGGACAGTAACGGTGGAATGTGGCAGGAAGGTGGTGGGGAGATGACAGTTTGATGGCAGCCAGGCCCTGGCGCGCTCTAATCCCATGTGAACGCCCGTAGCAGCGTTGGATAAGACGGTATCTACGTGCGATTGCCTGCTTTCAGCGCGATGAAAAACCAGGCGTTGTGATCGTAGTACGTCGCCTCAAGCTCGACGGAATATTGTTAGCTCGGAGACGCGAAAACACATTCAGGAAGTGCCCGTCTCGTAAAGTCGAATTTTCCGACATTAATCGCAGATAACAAATCTTTACTCTTCGGGCTTTCGCGTCCAGGAGTGAAAGGAATGACTTCCAGCGTATTACCGAGCGTTTTCTTCGACCACAGCCGACACACCCTGAGCGTTCACAACGTCAACGCCCACCTTGACGTCCTGGCCTTCGAAGGCCACGAGCGCCTGAGCGAACCATTCTCCTATCGCATCGAATTCACCAGCACCGAACCCGACCTCGCCGCCGAAACCCTGCTCGGCAAGGACGCCTGTTTCAGCCTGCACGCGCCGCCGCAAAAGCTGCCCCTGCTCAGTTTGACGCCACCCCCCATCAAACCCCTGCGCACCCTGCACGGCGTGGTCACTGGCTTCAAGCGCCAATCCGGCTCCAACGACCAGGCCAGTTATGCAATCACCTTGCAACCGCGCCTGGCCCTGCTCGGTCGTGGTCGCCAGTTCCGCATCTACCAGCAGCAATCGGTGCCGCAAATCGTCGAAAGCATCCTGCGCAGCCGCCACGACTTTGAAGGCCAGGATTTTCTGTTCAGCCTTAAGCGTGACTACCCCAAGCGCGAACAGGTCATGCAATACGGCGAAAGCGACCTGGCCTTCATCACCCGCCTGCTGGCCGAAGTGGGCGTCTGGTACCGCTTCACCAGCGACGAGCGCCTGCGCCTTGCGGTGGTGGAGTTCTGCGACGATCAACGCCTGTACCTGTTCAACGTCGAACTGCCGTACCGCCCGCAATCGGGCCTCAGCAGCAGCGACCAGGACTGCGTGTGGCACCTGCAATCCGACCATCAGGTGGTCGAGCAACAGGTACATTTGCGCGCCTACCACCACCGCGACGCCCGCGCGCACCTGAGCGGCGAGATTGACCAGACCCGCGGCGCCAAAACCACCTACGGCGAGGCCTACCACTACGCCGAACCCTACACCGCCCTCGGTGACCGGCTGGATCAGGACGAAGACCTGCTCAGCGAAAGCGGCTACTTCTACGCGCGCCTGCGCCACGAGCGCTACCTCAACGGTCAGACCCAGCTCCGCGGCATCACCAGCAGCCCCACCCTGGCACCGAGCCAAGTGCTCAAAGTCACCGGCGGCGCGCCCCAGGCTTTTACACCTGGAGCGGTGATCACCGGCCTGACAACCACCGCTGCCCGTGACAGCAGTTTCATCGCCACCTTCGAGGCCATCCCCTACTCAGAAAGCGTGTGCTTTCGCCCAGCGCTGAAGGACAAACCCCTGATCGCCGGCAGCATCCCGGCCCGGGTCACCAGCAACAAAGCGCACGACCCCTACGCCCATATCGACCTTGAAGGCCGCTACCGGGTGCAGTTCCTGTTCGACCGCGACAGCTGGACCCTGGGTCAAGAAAGCCTCTGGCTGCGCCTGGCCCGGCCCTACGCTGGCGACACCCACGGCCTGCATTTACCGCTGATTGCCGGCACCGAAGTGGCGGTGGCCTTCGAACAAGGCGACCCCGACCGCCCCTACATCGCCCACGCCCTGCACGACAGCCAGCACGTCGACCACGTGACCTTGCGCAACTACAAACGCAACGTCCTGCGCACCCCGGCGAATAACAAACTGCGCATGGACGACACGCGGGGGCAGGAGCACGTCAAGCTGAGTACTGAGCACAGTGGCAAGAGCCAGCTCAATCTTGGGCATTTGGTGGATGGTCAGCGAAAACCACGAGGCCAGGGCGCCGAATTGCGCACCGATGGCCATGCCGCCATTCGTGCGGGCAGCGGCATCTTCATCAGTGCTGACGCACAGCCCAAAGCGCAGGGCCAGATGCTCGAAATGAGCGCTGCGCTGGGTCGGTTACAGCAGGCGGGCGAACAGTTGGACGAGTTATCGGTGGATGCCCAGGCAAGCAATGCCGACCCGGCTGATGTGCAGGCGCAAGTGATGCTGTTGCGTGAGCAGCTCAATGAACTCAAGGCCCGCGTAGTGTTCCTCAGCGCGCCCGATGGCGTGGCCATGACCAGCGGCCAGCACCTGCAATTGGCGGCGCAAGACAACCTGATGATCAACGCCGGGGCCGAGGCAGATATCAGCGTGGTCAAGCGGCTGTTCATCGGTGTGGGCCAAGGGATGAGCCTGTTTGTGCGCAAGCTGGGGATCAAGCTGATCGCCAACCAGGGGGCGGTGAGCATCCAGGCGCAAAACGACAAGCTTGAGCTGCTCGCGCGTCACGGCTTGGAGATCACCAGTACCGAGGACGAGATCCATATCACGGCGAAAAAGAAAATCACCCTTAATGCAGGGGGCAGCTACATCACCCTCGATACGAGCAGCATCGTTTCCGGGACTTTGGGCGACCATTACATCAAGGCCGCGCACTACGCGTTCACCGGCCCAGCCAGCCTGAAGGCCGCCCATCCGGAGTATCCGCAGAGCCTGTTCAAACAACCACTGCGGCTCAGCATGCCGCAAATCCCCAATGCCTCCGATCAAGGCTGGGCAGGCATGCCCTACACGCTCTACGCCGACGGTGCCGTGTTCAAGCAGGGCGTATTGGATAAGTCCGGGCAGGTGTTGATCGACCACGCGGTCGTGACCCAGCAGTACCGAATGGAGTTGGCCA